>JAFRYG010000018.1 GCA_017441205.1 Pseudomonadota bacterium | reverse complement strand
CAGAATTGTGCTGCCAACGAAATCTGCGTCAACAATGCATGTGCCCCCAGGACGACGGTCCCCCAGCAGGAATGCACGGAAGCCAGCGTTTTGACATGTACATCGGAGACCAGCAGAAATGTTTGTGTCGCGGGCAAAATTGTTGCACAGAATTGTGCCGCCAACGAAATCTGCACGAATAACACATGCACGCCCAATACGACAGTTCCTCAGACAGATTGCACGGAAGCCAGCGTATTGAACTGTGCATCGGAGACCAGTAAAAATGTATGCAATCTGGGCAAAATCGAGGCACAGAATTGCGGAGAAAATGAGATTTGCGAAAACAATACATGCAAACCCAAGGGAACGGGGCCCGAACCGGAATGCACGGAAACCAGCGTATTGAAGTGCGCTTCGGAAACGAGCAGAAATGTTTGCGACAAGGGAAAGATCACTGCGCAGAAATGCGGTGATAATGAGATTTGCGAAAACAATGCATGCAAACCCAAGGGAACGGGACCCCAACAGGAATGCACGGAAACCAGCGTTCTGACATGCGCATCGGAGACGAGCAAAAATATTTGTGACAAAGGCAAGATCGTTGCTCAGAAATGCGGCAATAATGAGGCTTGTGTCGACAACAAGTGTGCGGAGCTGAACAAACCGGTTAAAGGCGGCGTATGCAACAGGGATACATGCGGCAACAATACAGCCTATTACTGCATTCAGGGCAGATACCAGGTCAATGAAGATGCTCCCTGCGGAGATAAGGTATGTGAGGTCACGGACGGCAAAAAAGCATTCTGTCTGGAGCCCTGCACCAAAGAGAATACGGTGGCCAGGGTCTGCGGTCAGACTCAGATTTTCCAGTTTTCATCGGAAGCGACATGCAAGAAATTCCCGGATGGCAAATTAGCCATGTTCGTGGATGAATCCTCCGCGAATGAGTCGGTGATTTATTGCGACAATGAATGCGAAAACGGCGAATGCATCAACCAGCACGAAGAAGTCAAATCTGATCAAATCGGGAAAGACTGCACCAAATCCGAATTTGGATTTGTGTGCACAGGTAAGGATCTTCTGTACTGCAATGGTTACAACAAAGTCGCCGGACAAGTATGTGAAGAGACCTGTTCCTACAAGACCGATCCCAAGGATGCATATTGTGTGATTGATGAGGGCTGTACTGAAGGAGAAGTCAAATACAGATGCCAGGAGATTGATGAAAACACGGATCGCCAGACGAGCTATAAATGCGCCAAAGCGCACGACGGTAAATTCTATATGTTCGGCACAGTAACTACGGACTGTGAAGCCGGTTCCTGCAAGGCAGACGGGAGTTGCAAACCACAATAGTTTTTTATAGAGTGGTTCGCGGTATGGCGGCTCACGCGAATGCGTCCATACGGCGAATCAGGCCGGAGCCGGGCACTCTCCGTCTATTGAAAGGAAGCATTCTTTCGGTATGAAGATTATTTATATCCTCATTATTCTTTCTGTATTTTGTTTTGGCTGTGCGCCCAAAGTAGATATTCAAGAGTGCCGTCAGCTTTCGAATTCTTCGAATGACGGGATTCAGTCGCCGGCAAAAGCGCTTGAGGCGAATGGGCTGTCCAATTTATACAAAGTGAGCGACGATGTTTATCGATCGGCGCAGCCGGAAGAAGGCGGCATGACCTCCGCCAAAGCGCTTGGCATCAAGACAGTTCTGTCGCTGCGCGAAACCGAGCTGGATACGGTTCTCAACCACAATGAGAACGCGGGATTGAACACGATTCATCTTCCGATTGTGACGTGGGACGTTGAAGACAAAAATATTATTGATGCGCTTCGTATCATTCGCGATGCGCCGAAGCCCATTTTGATTCACTGCCGGCATGGGTCGGACAGGACGGGTCTGATCATCGCCATGTACCGCATTGTTTTTGAGGGATGGTCCAAATCCTGTGCGAAAGCGGAACTCATTCACGGCGGTTTTGGCTATCATTCGATGTGGAGCAACATTCCCAAAGAAATCGACGATGCGGATATTCCCGCCATCCGCAAAGAGCTGGGCATTGAGGCTGCGGGCGGATTGCAGGACAAAGCAAATTAAGCGGGAGTGCATTTGATCGTTCCCATGCGGCGTATGCAATAGCCGCATCGGGGGTAGGCGCGTATTTGCGAAGCGAATAGCGCCGCAGGGGGCTGTCCCCCAGCCCCCCCAAAAATATAAACAATCCGGCTATGATTATATGTTTAAGTTGGGAGTTGGGAGTTGGGAGTTGTTGGTAATGTGCATAATGCAGAATGACTTTTGTACCTGGCTCTTTGTGCAATTGACGAAAGTCTGCATTATTCCGGATTCCTGACCGGAGCAGTGGAATATAGATTGATTAAGCGTTCAAATAGCGGTAATAGACGCTCTGAGTCTGCGGCAAAATTCAGCGAGCAGGCTTTGGTTTATGCCATTTCGGCGATTCAGATAATCAGGAGTAGACATGCAGACACAGTTTCGTGGCAAACATTTTGTAACCCTTCGCGATTGGACCAAACCCGAAATCGATACGCTTTTGGACGTTTCTGCCGACCTCAAGCGCGATTTTGCCATGGGTCGTGTGAACAATTCGCTCGAGAATCAGACGGTTTTCCTCATGTTCATGGAGCAGTCCACGCGTACGCGCAACTCCATGGAAGCCGGTATTACCCAGCTCGGCGGTCACGGTCACTTTATTGATGGCCAGACAGCACAGCTCGCCCACGGCGAAAGTGCAAAGGACACCGCCATCATTCTGAGCCGCATGGGCCATGCGATTGCCATGCGTTACTGCAACTGGGGTTACGGCAACAAGTTCATCACCGAAATGGCCAAATGGGCTACGGTTCCTGTTATGAATCTGCAGTGCGACCTTTATCATCCGATGCAGGCCATTGCCGACCTCATGACCATGCAGGAAAAATTCGGCCGCAATCTGCAGCGTCTGAAAGTCTCGATCATCTGGGCCTATGCTGAGAGCCACAAGAAACCCATTTCTGTGCCTTTGTCGCAGGTTCTGTTGTTCCCGCGCTATGGTATGGATGTCTGGCTGGCTCATCCGAAAGGCTGGGAACTTCCCGACTGGGTCATTGCAGAAGCCAAAGCCAATGCCGAAAAATACGGTGGAACAGTTACCGTGACCGATAACGAAGAAGAAGCCTATCGTGGTGCCCACATCGTGTTCCCGAAGAACTGGGGCAACTGGGTCAACGATCAAACTGGTCTGCAGGCAGCCGGCGCAGTGAAAGTCGTCGACGAAAAGCTGATGGCCCATCGTTCCTGGAAATGCACGGAAGAGAAAATTGCCCTCTGCGACAAAGACTTTGCCTATATGCATGCACTTCCTGCCGATCGCCACAACGAAGTCGACGATTCCGTCATCGATGGCCCGCACTCCATCGTCTATGATGAAGCCGAAAACCGTCTGCATACGGCCAAGGCCGTCATGGCTCTGACCATGGGCGGACGCGGTGGTGCGCACATGTAATGATTTGATGTTGTCGGAGAGTTTTCCCCGCAAATCAGATTTTGCCTGCCTTTTTTTGAGGCAGGCTTTTTTTTGCCCTCATTCGCCGCTACGATGGCCAGGGGGAGATGTGAGTCCGAAAATTTCGAATAGCGCCATTACGAGGCGGAGCCTGCATTTTTTCATCATTTAAAAAATGAAAACACGTCTGTACTTGACAAAATGGTCTCATTGTTTTTGAGATATGATCGATGTGTGCAACACACACACATTCTTCCCTGATCCATTCCCGAAGCGAACCCTATGAAACGGCGGCACATACCAGAAATACTGATCATCCTGCTATGCATGGCCGGATGTACGGAAGACCCGAAGCCCACAGTGTGCGAACCGGATTGCAGTGAACATGAATGCGGTCCTGATGGCTGCGGTGGTTCATGCGGCAGCTGCACAGCCCCCGGAACACAATGTTCTGCGGGCAAATGTCAATTGACCTCATGCGTTCCATCATGCAAGGGAAGGGAATGCGGAAGCAACGGCTGCGGCGGGATATGTGGGACCTGTCCATCGGGCATAACATGCGATGAAGAGACGGGATTGTGTCAGCAATGCGTCCCAGACTGCACGGGCAAAAACTGCGGCGACGATGGCTGCGGCGGTTCGTGCGGAACATGTACCGGATCCAATATTTGTTCCAACCACCAGTGTAT
>JAFRYG010000164.1 GCA_017441205.1 Pseudomonadota bacterium | reverse complement strand
CGGGTTCGTAAGTGCGCTCCGTATCGAATGCAGCGATCTGCCATTCGGCATGAACACCGGCATCGGTGCGGCTCGCCGCTCGGACTTCGGTGGGCGCATGATTGATCTGCGATACGGCGTCCTCAAGACATCTCTGGATGGTTCTCTGGTTGTTCTGGCGCTGCCATCCGGCAAATGGGGTTCCGTCGTATGCAAGTATGAGAGCGATCGTTTGCATGGTAGTTAGAGACGTGTCGTGACACGTCTGTAGTTATTCGTAATGAATCGTTGTTGGAGACGTGTCGTGACACGTCTGTAGTGTAGTTATTCGTAATGAATCGTTGTTGGAGACGTGTCGTGACACGTCTGTAGTAATTCGTAATGAATCGTTGTCAGAGACGTGTCGCGACACGTCTTATTGTTTTGTCCGGCGTATTCGCTTGCGAATAGCCGGACACGCGGCCGTATTGCCGTGCAATAGGCCGCGGACATTAAAACCCAATCGTCGTCAGATGTTGTCTGGGGGCAGAAGCCGTGGGGTTGTCCATGGAAAGATAGACATCCAGATAGCCGTGAGATGGCATGGTCGTGAGTTCAAAGCGGAAAGTATTCGAGACGAGATCGCCGGGTAAAAGACCGTGCATATCGTATTTGGGATCGAGAATGGGACGATCGGCTTCTATTTTACGGCTCGAGAGTTCGAACGAAAAATGGAAGGACAGAGAATCGGAAAGCGGCTGGTTAACCCGGTAATACAGGGTCAGTTCGAGGGTTTTGGAGTGATCGAAATCCAATTTGTTGATTTTGAAACCTTCGAGGGAGAGTACGGATCCGAAATTCATGCTGAAGGGCGATGCATCACTGGGGACGGCTGTGGGAAGCAGATTTTCCATCGGATTGACGGAGGGTACATCAGGGGGATTTCCAATCAGGTAAAGCCTGGAAGATGGGGCTTCGAGAACGGTAAGATTGGTGCGCTTTTCGGGCGGAAACATCTTGCGGTAGGATTGGTTGAGGTTGAAGAGCATGTCTTTGGGGACGATGTAGAAGGCCGGCCTTTGCGGGTGATTGGGCGACAGGGCTTCGAGCATTCCCTGGCGCGACAAGGGATGTGCGACGTTCAGGGAATAGGAGGAGAATGTAGAAATCCTGCAGTGTGAGTTCTGGCACACATAGCCCGGTTCACAGTCGCGGTAGGTCAGGCAGAGCTGAGATGTTTCGCCCGTGAGCTGATAGATGGGTTCGGCCTGATTGGCGAGTTCGAAGTAGCGGGCAATCAGTGCAGTTTCGGTCAGATCGTCCGAAATGGAGGGGATATATTCGAAATAGATGAAACCGCTGAACAATGCGCCGAGGATGGCAAGTGAAATGGTGGGCGCATAGGGAATGGGTTCATTTTCGCCTCTGGCGATGCGCATGAGCGTCGTGCTGCTGGAGGTGGGTTTGAGTTCCTTTTGAGGACGGTTATGCTGAATGCGCCATTGGTTGATCTTTTCCTGGATGGATTCGGCTGCGCCCGAAAACGAGATGAATGTGAGCAGAACAAAGAGAATGACAAAGGTGATTGTGGATCCAATGTGTATGTTGAATAGCTGTATATTATTGTTGTCCCAGTGCATGAGGGGATCTGTCATGAGATACCGGACGATGCGGAAGGGTTCGAGTTTGAATTCGTAGATGGCGATTCCGAGACATATAAAGGATGTCAGGATAAGCGCGATGCGCGATTCGAGATTCTCTCGCAGGGCAAGCCAGAATCTTGGGGATGTCAGTGCAATGGCCAGCAGCGCGGCGACGGGAACGAGGCCTGCAAAGATATCGTGGCGGCTTTGATTGATACCGACGAACAAGGCAACCATTGAGACGATAATCCAGCTGAATAACATGCTCTGGATGGGTGAGCGCGAGGGACTGGGTTCATTGTTTGTGAGGAATTTGAAGTCTCCCTGAAAGGGAACCGGAGCAATGGATAGTTTGCGGGCGGAAATCATTGCGCAAACAAAGATAATGGGAAAGAAACATCCCCATGGCAGCAGTCCAAACAACAATACATCGATCCAGGAAGTCCATCGGATATTGCTTTGCGCCTGGGGAATGGTCAGAATCCGGCGAGGCAGGAACCCACGACGACCGTTTGCAGTCTGGATTTCCATCCATTCGGAGTCGGGTTCATCGTTCAGAATGCGAACGTATTCACCGGCCGTAGTCTGAGTGGGTATATTCGATATGGCTTGCAGAGGATTGAGCTTCTGGCCGGATTTGATTTCCTTTTCCGTGCGGATAATCGTGCTCAGCGGATCCTTTTCGATGGCTTCGGGATTGACTTGAGCGAGCGGCATCGTGGATTGCATGTATGGCGTATTGGTGTGATACCAGAAAAACCGCAGAGCCGTCGCGAATGCATCGTCGATCGGGGGAACTTGCTGGATCGCACGTGAAGGAGTTTTCTGATGGAAATGACGATCCAGGTATTTTTCGAAGGTTTTAACTTCCGATTCGTTGAGTTTGAAAATATCGGTGGCGTTGGTTTTGCGATTTTCGTGTGATTCAACCAGGACAAATGGATGCTGTTTGCCATCAACGATTGTGCTCAGCGTTCCGATGATTTGCGTTTTGCGGCGTTCAATGGTGATGACGCGATTATCATCAAGAGCGTCGTTAATCTCGGACAGCGTCATGGGAATGCGGTTTTCGAGGACGTAGCGGGCTTCGGTAACAAAGATGCCGAACACGCATCCGCATATGAGGAACGAGATATAGAGCGGAAAGAGAAAATACTGGGTTTTGAGTGGGGCAAATATTAGTTTTTTGTGGGGGTGTCTGCGAATCAGAAGCCAGGATAAAATGCCTTCGATCAGCAGGAATGCCATTGCAAACAGACCGCCGGAAAGGAATGAAACCGAAACCGAGAGTGCTGTCAGACTCAGCATGGCGCGCTGCATGCGGCGTGTGGACGCATAACAGGCCATGATGAACAACAGGTTTGGCAATGAAACAGCGAGTATAAGCCAGATATCACCGTGGATAAATTTGCCCGTAAGGACAAACATCGGAATTGTCAGGAGAATGGCAGACGACATCCACGCTGCCCGGCGCGTCGTGGCCTGCTTGATGGCAAAAAATGACAAAATGACGAGAAAAATGCCTGCACACGCGCCCGGAAGTCTGAGCAGGAATGCGCTCGCATCCGGAAATGCATGCAGCAGAGCCATCAGAGCCCATAGCTCAATATAGGGTTGGGCAACAAATTCACCATCGAGTTTGGGAACCCAGAAGGTGGATTCCGGAATCGCCGATTGAGAGAGGTGCTGCGCAATCAGGATGGTCGATGTTTCCCAGGGTTCCCACAGGCCGACATCCATTTGCGATATACCGCATAAAAAGATGAGGCACGCAAGAATCAGGATGGCAAAAAAATCGAATAGCTGCTGTTTGCTGAACATACTTCAGTCAATGGTTTGAATAGAAATGCGATATCTGTCCGTATTATGGCAGGACAGTGCATTATCCATTATCCATCGGGATTTAGCAACTAGAGCTTGGTTTGGTAATGCTTAATTCGTAATTCGTAATTCGTAATTCGTAATGCATAATAATTGTTGTTAGAGACGTGTCGCGACACGTCTGTACAGATGATTAATGGGTTAATTCGTAATTCGTAATTCGTAATGCTTAATAATTGTTGTTAGAGACGTGTCGCGACACGTCTATATAAAATTGCCTATTTAACGGTAATCGCCGTGCATCGGTTCGGACCGAGGCATACGGAACCTTTGGAACATTGGATTCCGCCGCATTGGCATCCCTCTGTTTTTTGGCAAGTCATTCCCAGCTGATTCATGCATGAATATTCAGAAGCCTGGGCTTCGGGGATGCGCGAAGGACCGCACGAAAGCGAGTTGTCGGGATGTACCTGAACCGCTTCGGGGGATTTGCATTCACAGCGAATGATCGATTCATTCTGCTGGTTTTCGGCATTGCAGAGGCATTCGGCACCAGCAGGACAACGGTAGGATCCGCACATGCAAAAATCCGGTCTGGTGCAATAGAGGCCGGTCGGTCTGTAGGGGTAGGATCCATATTCCTGTTCGCAGTCCGATGTGAACTCGCAGACGTAGTCGTTGAAGTGATCACTTTTTTCAAAATTGACGGTGAATTGTGGGGGAGCTTCCGTACACAAGAGCGCTTCCTGGAGGACTCTGGATATGTCGCTTGCTGTAAAATAGTAGTCATCGTATGACTGGATATGAGGGCCGGAGGAAGTGGGGATGCTGTATGAGATAGGCCCAGGTTTGCAGGTATTATCGACGCAGTATGTGTGTTGTCGACAGATGGAATCCTGGCATGGGCAGCCATTCGGGTCTTCGCAGTATTTGGCTTTGTCGGACTGCTTTTTGAACTGTTCACTCCAGTAATCCAGGGCAGCCGGATATATTCCGAGCCTGGGAATGCTGCAGTGATCTTTCTGGCAGAACATGCCGTATTCACAGTGTTCATCGCCGCATTCGCAGCCACCGGATACGCTGCAGACGATGGCGGGATTTTGGGATGGTTCCTGTTCCAGACAGTCATATCCTTTGGCGGGCATCTTTTCATTTCCGCAGATACAGCCTTCCGGCGTGAGGACTGCTTGTGGCGGGCATTGGAGGGGATTGCACTTTTGACCGGGACTGACTGCCGAACCGAAGCAGCTGCAGGGGCCTTCTCCGGCGCAAACCCAGGTCGGATAATAGTTGTCCATAATGCAGGCATAATTCTGTCCCGGCATGACGATGCCGTTGCATGTACACCGTCCGGATTCGCATTGGCTGTTGTACGGACAGTGCTGATCGCCGCATCCGGAACAACCGTCTTTCGTGGTGCACTGCCACTGGATGTTTCGGTTTGTAATATAAAAACTCTGGTCGATATGGCATTCCCAGCCTTCTCCGACGGGTTTGGGAATATCGCTGCCGCAGACGCACTTGTTTCGGGTGCAGAATTGATCGTGCCTGCAGTTACCGCTTCCGCAGGGGCAGTTTTCGCCGCGGCAGGGAGCTTCCTGTGTGTAGCCGAGGCATCCGAAGTTTGTGCCGCTGATGTTTTGCTGTCCGCAGAGGCATTTTTCGTTGTGACAGTATGCGCCGCGCGGACATGACTGTCCGCCGCATTCACAGGTTTCTTCGCTGCAGTACCAGGCTTTTAGGTTATCTTTTTGTGCAATCCCGGGAATATAGCGAGTTTCTTTGCAGATATAGCCTTTGGGATTGGCGGGAGCCGGAATGGGAGCATGGGACTGGCCGTGGCAGTATCGGGTTCCGCCTGCACATGTTCGTGTGTCGGGAACGAATCCCAGAACCGGAACGCCGTAGGTCGTGTATTCCTCGGCATCCTCATTTCCTTCGTACGTTTTGGATTCATCGCCGCCGTTGTCAAAAATGTAGCCGCTGGGTATTTTTTTGACAAAAATATTGATCTGCGTCTGAATCATATCCAAATCCTTGTCTTCGGGAATGACGCAGTCGCCGGAACGGCACAGGGTTTCTTTGGTATTGTCGGTCGTGCCCGTCAGATAATAGCTGCAGATATCGAGTTTGTCTTCGTCTTCGAGCGCCCTGCTGAATCGCCGGTAATGTCTGCCGTCTTTGGTCGTGCATCCGCCGGGTTTGGTGCAGTAATGGTAATACTCGGTCGTGGCACCGGTTCCCGGATAGTAGATATCCAGACACTCAAATTCCGTGTAATTGTCTTCATCCTTGCCGTTGCATTTGGCGTCGCCGCTTTCTTCGTCTTCGTTCTGTTTGTCATCGGCCTCATCGGCCTCATCGGGAAATGGATTGACGCGCACACCGCTGACGCAGTAGTCGCCGGCAGCAATCGACACCTCACCGCACGGACAATTCTGCTGTGCGCAAGCCATGTATCCGGCATCGGGATCGCATCGATACCCTTCGATATACGGGCCGCGGGTTTCGAAATCCGCCGGGGCAGTGTCATTGCAGATAATGCCGCAGCACAGCGCATCACCGCGTTTTTCAACGCTCTGCAGATAGCGTTTGCCGTTTTCTTCGCACCCGCCGATGTCGTAGCATCGCTGGATTTCTTTGCCATCCTTGACGATTTTTGCCCATCCCAGCCGATTGGCGTCCGGATCGTTGGTTTGTGGCGCATCGGGAATGGCCGGTGCATCCGGTGCTTTGGGTGTGTCGGCTGGTGCTGCAGACGCTGCGGGCGTTTGTTCCGGCGACTTATTCTGCTCATTCTGAGTTTTTTTTGTGCATCCGCATATCATCACGGACACGGCAAGTAATAGGATGATGCTGTGCTTCATTGGCTTTTTTGGGGCTTCGCTATTGGCAAAATGCCAATACGCTCGCTTTTGCAGTCTGCTATTGGCCCTTGGGCCAATACGCATCCTGATGTCTGGTGTGGAGTGAATATCATGAAAAGCAGAACCGGTCGTATTGAGCTGTGCGAAAAGACCGGTTCAACAGGCGTATTGAGCGAAGCGAGATAGCCTGTTTATCCATTAAAATAAAGAAAAATGAGAGAAGTCTTCGAGTTCGGCGTCGACATTCAGGTCGGATGGTGTGGAAACATGCAGGGACTGCGGGCGTCGGATGCGGATGGTCTTCATGCCAAGGGATTTTGCGCCTGCGAAGTCTTTTTTGGGATTGTCGCCGATATAAACGCACTGTTCGTAGGGGGTGTTGAGCGTGCGGGAGACGATCTGGTAAGGGGCTGGCGCAGGTTTGGAGATGCCGATTTCGCCGGTAAACAGCGGACATTCAATCCAGGGCAGCAGGCCGAGGGCGCGAAATTTGGCGCGCTGGGACGAGACCGGTCCGTCCGAGATGATGCCGGTTCGGCAGGTCAGTGATTCGATGAACCGGCGCGCATCCGGACAGAGGGAGATTTCGGGACGATGCGTCCGGTAGATTTCGACCATTTCGGGGATGGTCAGGCGCGTGCCGGGAAATTTATGCAGCGCCAGGTCGAAAGTATTGCCGCGAACACCGTCGAGAAACAGTGACCAGCAGTAATGGCCAAAATCGGGATTGTCGAGGGCATTGCCGATGGCCATGAAACCGGAGCGAACGTAGTCGCGTTCCAGATAGAGTGTATCGTCGATGTCAAAGATAACTGCGGTGATATTATTTATATAATCGTTTAATTTATTCATATAATCATTCAAAACGTTGAAATGATATTATATTATTTGCATTTTCCGGTTGATAGATTACAGGTTTTCCCTTGGGCCTTGCAATTTGTACACAGAAAATCAGTGGATTTGGACATGTTTGTATTTCTTGTTCCGCAGCAGACATCCTTCGGCAGACAGGCAAAGATATATTGGCGGTAACCATCTTTGCAGTGTGCATGGCCATTGCCTCCATTGCCATTCTTTCTGCCGACACAATAGCCGTCGCTATTTTTATATTTATATCCCATATCCCTGATACAATGTAATTTGCTGTCCAGGGGAAGGCAGACGGCAGCATCTTTCTTATCCTGCTTCTGACGTTTGTAGTTTGAATTGCATTTGACGGCATTGCAGGCATATTCAGAGTAGCTCTTGTCATACCAGCTTGTCTTTATGACTTTGCCCTCCTTGACACCGGGTATATCCTTGCATGCTTTGTGAACGCAGGCATTTTTATCGTAGTTGACGACGCCGCTCGAACATTTGCAGCTGCCGGCCTCAGAGCATGTTTTTTTGAATGTTTGGGTACAGTCTGTGGTGGAGTAGCTGTCAGTGGGGGCACAGTTGGTATTTGAGTTTGCAACGCAGGCAGTTTTTTCTTTGGAATTGATATGATAGCCGGTTGCGCATTTTGTGACGATGCATGATTTTCCATCGGCAGAACACTGTGCCTCTGCAACGTTGCTGCTGATGCAGGATTTTGGCGTTCCGTTGGTGGGGCCGCATTGGGCTGAGCTATTCTTTTCGCAAATATTGTTCTTGATGTGGTATCCCGCGATACAGTTGGTGACATTGCAGTTCCCGTTGCTGCATTCTGCAGCAGCGATAGGGGAAACGATGCAGCTCTTGGTGGATGTGCTGTTGCCGGAACCGCATGCCTGTGGGGTATTGGGGACGCAGGATTTTTTATCCTTGGCAATATGGTTGTTGCCGGAACACACCAAAACGATACATTCTCCCTGTTCTGAGCATGCCATGGATGTTGCATATCCTGGTTTTTTTGCATTGCAGTCTTCGATCGGTTCGTCGGCCTTTCGAGTGGGCGGGGCGCATTTCGAAATGCTGTTGTCCTCGCATCCGGTGAGTCTCGTGCCGGAATAGATGGGATGCTGGTTGGATTTACATCCGCCGGGGACACATTTGCCGATTTCGGTATCGCATTTGTGGTCAGTGAGACTTTGACAGTTGTCGCATTTTTGGCCGCAGTGATTTTCATCGTTCAGACAGATGACAATTCCGTTGGCGTCTGTGGTTTCGCACTGATTTGGCTTGCAATTGCTCTTTGTGCATACGCCATTCTCACAGAGCTCTCCTTTCTTGCAGACATTTCCGCAGCTGCCGCAATTATCGAGATCGAGCATCAGATCGACGCATTCCGGATGAAAAGGATCGCTTTCGTTGCAATCGGTGTAGCCTGCATCACAGGCAAACGTGCATTCGTAATCTCCACTATCGTTTTTCTGGCAGTCACTGCCATGGGCATGGACAGCTTTATAGGTTTCGCATTTCATGCCGCATACGCCGCAGTTCATGGGATCGTGTTTGGAAATGCATTGGGGAGTGCCGTCGATAGTGCAGAGCTGCATATCGGAATCGGGGCATTTGGTCTGAATGCACTGGTATTCATTATCCCGGAAAGTACAGGATTGTCCCGGGGCACAGGGCATGATTTCGCATTCATTGGTATTTTCAATCAGATGGGCACCGCATGTCTGATCTTCGTTCGGGGAAACGCATTGCGGTATTTCGCTGCCCTCGGGAATGCACCAGATTTGGTCGGAGGAACAGGTACAAAGGCCAGAAGTGCATTTTCCGCTGCCCGAGTCACAATCCAGGCCTTTATAATTCTCATCATCCGGATCTGTACCTGTACAGTCGCCTTTGGCTCCGCAAAATGAAGGATCCGATGATGGGGTAATGCATTTGCCGTCGCAGAGGATGTCGCCTTTTCGGCATTGACAGCTGTAGATACCTTCATCGTTTGCACGGCATTCGCGGACATCCGAATATTCCGTGCAATCATCACCGCCGTAGTTGGGGGCATTGCAGTCATTGGCTCCGCAGGTTTCGTTGAGTGAGGGGTTCAGACAGTACGAACCACAGAGTTTTGAACCGCTGGCACACTGGCAGAAATATTTGCCATCTCTCTGGACACAGGTACTCATGCCAAATTCATTGCAGTTCTGTCCACCATGATTGGGTTCTGAGCATTTGGATTCATCTGCACCGCAGGTCGTGCTTGCTGCGGGATCGACGCAAATGGTTTTGCCGTTATCGAGATCACATGAAAAATAACCATCGGCGCAGGTTTTTTGTGCTTCGCAATAAAAGTCGCCTTCTTCTTCATCCTGGACGCATTTGGGAAATTCGCTGGGGCAACGGTGGATTTCGAAGTTTTTGCTGAAATCGTAGGTACGTGCCTGTCCGTCCGGATCGGCGATCACGCAGCTGGTGTGTTCAGCATTGCATGAAATATCTCCGATATATTTTAATTTGCCTTCCTGCTGAGATGGAGGGCAGTCTGCCCCCCAGTCGACGACCGATTCCATGCTGCAGCCTGTCAGGAAACATGTAATGAATAGTACGAACAGAGATTTGAGTTTCATATGATTCCTTGCGGCAGAATATCAGAAAATATCGATAGTATGTAAATCTGGTTGAACGCAGTAAATTATTGGCATTTACCCGAGGATATGTTGCAGGTTTTTCCCTGTGCAAGGCAATTGGTGCAGAGGAAGTCTGTTGCTAAACTCATGGATGTATTCCTTGTTCCGCAGCAGACGTCCTTGTGTAAACAGGCCAGGATGTAATGGCGATAATTATCCTTACAATGGGCGTGGCCATTTTTCCCGTTATGCTGAGCAATGCAATGGCCATCGCTGCTTGTATATAAATATCCCAGACTGCCGCAGTTAACCTGACTGCTTGGCGGGAGGCATGTCCAGGCTTCTGTATTGTTTTGTTGTTGGCGTTTGTATCCTGGCAGGCAGCTCGTGGCATTGCATGCATAGTCGCTGTAGTTATGGTTAAACCAGCTTTTGGTCAAAGCATTTCCGCTTTGAATCCCGGGAACACCCTTGCATGCTTCGTTAACACATGCAGTATTGTCGTAGTTTTCCACACCGCTGGCGCATACGCATGTTCCGCCTGAACAGCTTTTTTTGTATGACGTAGTACAGTCTTTTACAGAATAACTGTTGGTCGCGGCACAGGAGGATGCGCTGGTTGGGGAACAGCTGCTTTGGGTGGCATCTGTGATGTGATACCCGCTCTTGCAATTCGTCACCTGACATGTTCCCTGGGAGGTGCATTTGGCACTTTCGACGTTGCTGAGCGTATTGCAGTTTGTCGTATCTGAGCGGTTAGGCGGAGCGCATGCCTCAGTGCTGTTCTGTACGCAGGATGTCAGGTTGGAATGAATATGATAGCCGGACGCACACTGGGTGACAATACATTCACCGTTATTGTTGCAGTTGGCATCTTCGACGTGCGATCCCAGGCAGGATTTGACTGCACCATCTGTAGAACCGCATGCGGTCTTGCTGTTCGCTTCGCAGGTATGGCCGTTGAGATGGTAGCCGGGGGCGCATGCAACCGGGATACATGTGCCATCGGAAGAACAATCCATCGATGATACATTTGCCGGTTTTGAGGCATTGCAGTCTACAATGGGATCATTGGGCAGACTTGCTGAAGGGGCACAGGCTGATGCTGAATTGTCCTCGCAGCTGACAATCTGATCGCCGCTGTAAATGGGGTGCTGATTGTTTTTACACTTGGTATAGGCACATTTGCCCTGCTGGACATTGCATTTGGAGTCTTCGTCAATCAGGAAGCAATTATCGCAATTGGCTCCACACATAAAATCCATGTTCATGCATATCGCTTTATTATTGGCATCTTTCGTTGCACACTGAGTGGGCAGACATTCGGTTTTCTTGCAGATTCCGTCGATGCAGGATTCTTCGAGAGAGCAGCTCTTTCCGCATTCACCACAGTTATCCAAATCCCGGTTTAAATCGACACATTCGGGATCGAAGTCATCATCAGGTTTGCAATTGGTATAACCTTCGTCGCACAGCAAGGTACAATCGTAGTCATCGTCACCTGTGCTTTTGCATAGATTGCCGTGAGCGTGGACGCCTTTTCTGCGTTCGCATTTCATGCCGCATGTGCCGCAATTGTTTGGATCTGACAGAGGTGTACACATACGCACACCATCGATCTTGCAAAGATGCTCGGATTCTTCACATTCGACCTGGATGCAGGAAAATGTGTCATTGGAAAAAGAACATGATTGTCCTTTCTTACACTGGATAGATTCACACTCTTCGGTTTCATACAGCAGCTGTGCGCCACAGGTTTCGGGATCGTACGGCGATACACAGCGAGGCTGTTCTTCTCCATTTACAGAACACCAGATCTGACCTGAAGTACATTTGCAAAGGCCTGCGGAACAGATACCATTGCCGGAATCGCAATTGGTTCCCGAGTAATCGTCATCCTCAGGATCGTCGCTCGTGCATGCCCCCTTTGCTCCGCAATGCCATGGATCCGTCGAAGGCGTGACGCATTTGCCATCGCACATAATGTCTCCATCCCTGCATTGACAGCTATATTTACCGTCGCTGAACCGGCATGTTCGGACATCCTCATACTCTGTGCAGTCGTCACCGCCGTAATTATCTGCGTCGCAGTCGTTTGCGCCACATGTTTCGTTGGCTGCCGGACTCAGACAATATGAACCACAAAGCTTCGCGCCTGAGGCACATTGGCAGGAGTACTCGCCATCCCTGTATGCACAGATACTCGAACCGCGCATGCTGCAATCCTGGCCGCCAAAATATTCCTCATTACATTTGTCTGCCTGTGCACCGCAGGTGCTGGTGGATGCCGGATCGACACACAGGGTGCTGCCGGTTTCCAGTTCACAGGCAAATTGATTGGGGGCACAGTTGGTCTGCGCTTCACAGTGGTATGTATCATCTTCGTTGACACACTTGGGGTACTCATTTGGACAGCGATTCAGCCTGAAATGAATGCTGAAGTCGTAGACGCTCTCTTTGTCGTTCGTATCAAAAAAATGGCATTCGGTATTCTCTGCGTTGCAATATTCATCACCGATATAACTCAATTTGCCGGTTTCGCTGTTTCCCGGACAGTCCGACCCCCATTCCACGACACTGGCCATTTCGCAGCTTGTTAATACCAGGGGAACTAAAATGATAATCAGTGATTTGATTCTCATATTCACCTCTTCGTGCAAACAGACAGTAAGGATTATACACGATATTTTCGTCTGCGCACACTAATCCCAAACAATCCGAGAATAATTAATCCAGTGATGCCGAAAGCGTGACCGGATGTATTCTGATTCTTTATGCTGCAGCTGCAATCAGAATCAGCTTTGGCATCCTCGCTGTTGAGCTGACACTGACCATTCTCATCTATGGTACCTTCGCATTCTTCTTCGGGCTTTTGTTTATCCTCAATGCATTTCCCGTTTTCGTCGATGGTACCTTCGCATTCTTCTTCGGGCTTTTGTTTATCCTCAATGCATTTCCCGTTTTCATCGATGGTACCCTTGCATTCCGGAGTTTGTTTATCCTCGATGCATTTCCCGTTTTCATCGATGGTACCCTTGCATTCCGGAGTTTGTGTATCCTCGATGCATTTTCCGTTTTCGTCGATGGTACCCTTGCATTCCGGAGTCTGTGTATCCTCAATGCATTTTCCGTTTTCATCGATGGTTCCCTTGCATTCTTCCTGAGGGGGCAGGGGAATACAACCGTCAGTTTCGTCCGTCTGACCGTTGCAATTGTTGTCTATGCCATCGCTGCAGATTTCTTTCTGAAGCGAACAGGTTTTGAACAGTGGACCTCCGATGCGGATGGTACTGTAGTAGGGGGGCTGATCCCAGCTGTGGCTGTTTGGGAATTCCGGTCCTTCAATGACAGAAAACTCTGTTCCCGTATATTGGAAGCATTTTATTCCTGTTGAAAAACGACCGCAGATTTCTGATTTTTTATCGCCGTTGATATCTGCGAGTCGAATGGTTCTGAAATGATCCGGATTATTCCATCCATAATTGTCGCCCATTTCGGGGATTTTGAGCAGAGTTCCGAAAGAATTGCCTTCGGACAGATAGCAGCGCATTTCGTGATTGCCGCGCATGCAGAGGTCATCCATGCCATCGCCGTTGATATCGCCGAACTGAATCGTGGAGTAGTTGTCGTAATCATTCCAGTTTTGATCATCCGTAAGATCTGGTCCCTGAATGGCTTCACCGAATTTATCACCTTCGGACAAGTGACAGATGATACCATCCTTGTTGCGGGCGCATAGATCAGCTTTGTGATCTCCATTGATGTCAGGCATGCGGATAGTCAGATAATATTCTGGTTTGTTCCATCCATTTTCGTCACTCCAGTCCGGTGCCGAAAAGTCTTCTTTGAACTGTGTACCATCCGACAGCCAGCAATGAAATCCGGTTTTGCTGCGGCCGCAGACATCGGATTTTCCGTCCCCATTGATATCGGCAGTCCGAATCGTCGAATAGTATTCCAGGGAATTCCAGTTCTGTTCATCAGACATGTCACTCAGAGTGATTTCAGTTCCCCAGGTGCCGTCATTCCATGGGTAGCACTTAAAACCATCTTTGAAGCGTGCACAGATGTCTGCTTTGCCATCCCCGTTGATATCGGCGGCACGAATCGTAGAGTAGTACATGACATTATCGTAACCATCCGCATCCGTCATGGGAATGGCAGCAGTCGGTTCACCAAAGCCCTTGCCCGTCGAGAACCAGCATTTTATTCCCTGGTTATCTCTTGCGCAGATATCGGCTTTGTCATCTCCGTTGATATCGGCAAATAAAAGGGTTGCATATTGGGAAACCTTATCCCAGCCGTTGGCATCGCTCAGATCGAGAAGTGGATCTTTGCCGTAATCCTTGAGGTTTTGCGAGAATGCACAGAAAATACCGGCTTTGCCGCGAGCACAGATGTCTGCTTTGCCGTCGCCATCGACATCTGTATTCTGTGGGTTGTAAAGCATGGCCTGATAGACGGGATCTTCGGCATCACAAACGCCATTTTCATCGACGAGATCATTGCAGTCATCGTCGATGTTGTTGCAGATTTCCTGGCTGGGGGTACAGGTTTTCTGAGCCTTGAAGCCAAGATGCAGATACTGTGCCCGCAGGGAGCTTTTCGTGGAACAGCTTTTGTTGGTGCATTCACCGTAATTGCCGCACTCTGTGCCGTCGGAGGGAAGGTTTTGGACTTTGTTGCCGATGGTGATCGTCGAAGACCCGCCGCCATCCAGATTGTACGCATAGTGTGCACCCATGTTTCTCATGCAGTACGAGAGCTCTTCGATGGTCATTCCCGTCATATTCGAACGTCTGCCATCGACGACGACCATAAAGAAGTACCTGCCGGTTTTATCGACGCCAATCGCCGTTCTCGGATGTGGATTAGTGCGAAGGTGTTTGGTACTGCCGCCTCCCTCATTGTTGGCGGCCAGCCATTCATTGGTATGGTCGGTCTTGGAATTGTCGACGACTTCACCATCCTTGACGAGCGTAAAAACATATGAGGAGAGGGCATGATGCATCGTCGCTTTTAATTCGGATTCAATGGTTTTGCCGAGTTGTTCGGGTTCAATTCGCCTGACGCGATTGTATTTGTCCAGGCCGACGATGGGGAAATCCGATAATTGAGCATAGCAGGAATAGTCCTTACCCTGGCTTTTGTGATATCCAATCGCAGATCTTTTGCTGGATTTCGGACATCCGGCCAGCCACTTGGATGCAGTCGAACCGAATCCCGTATTAATCGCTCCGGCCAGATCATATTTTGATGCGAAGTTTGGTGTTGTAATGCCTTTAAAATCAGCAGGTTCCGGCCGGACGAGAGCTTCTACACCCTTGGCCTGTAAATCGACTTTTATAATATAAACCGGATGTGTAATTTTGTTTGTTTTGCAGGATGAACTGTCGAGTTTTCCGTGGTTATGATGTTCAGATAACGCATAATAGGTAATGCCATGGTATGGCGATTCACCCTTTGCGCTTTTGAGAGAACAGACGGTGTTGAATTCGTCAGAACTCTGGGCATAAGCGTGGCATGCACAGGTAAGGCATAACAGAACAGTACAGATACTGAGAACACGACTCGTTTTCATATCAGTTCATCCTATGGTTATGTTGGAAATTCCATATATATATAATCATATATTATTGGGTTGTATTTTGGTTATTCTGTCCTCATTTCCGGTGAGGACAGAAAATTGATAGATTATTGACATGTGCCGCTGGAAATATTGCATGTTTTTCCCTGCGCGCGGCAGTTGGTACATTGATAATCTGATGCCAGTTTCATGTCATTGTTTCTGGTTCCGCAGCATACATCCTGGTGCAGACATGCTGTTTTGAAATATCGGTAGCCATCTGCACAATTTTTATGTGAGCATCCATTGTTGCATGCATTACATGCAGTATTCTTATATGCAGGACAACTCGAACCTGAATTCGGTCGGCAGGTTGATGCGCCGTTCTGCGTATATGATGTATAGCCACTGGCACAGGATGTCGCATCACATGCAAAGTCACTTATTGTTTGGTTGTAGTAATTTTTGGACTGAAGCTGTCCCGCCATAACCCCTGGAATATCAAGACAGGATTTATAAACACAGGCGCTGCCGTTCCAGTTCAGAACGGTGCTGCCATCCGTCGAGCACTTGCACGATCCGGAAACACAGTATTTGGCTATGCCGCTGGAGCAGTTGATCGGTTTGTTGCTGTCGGGGGCTGCACATGATGAATTGCTGTTTGCATCGCATCCGGTTTTTCCACTGTTTATATGATAATTCTTTGCACATTTCGTCACCTGACAAGTGCCGGACGATGTGCATGTCGTGGAAGCTGAATTGCTGATATTCGTGCAGTTGGTGGGGCTGTTGCTGTTGGTCGCAGCGCAGGATTTATTGCTGTTTGCATCGCATCCGGTTTTTCCGCTGTTTAAATGAAACCCGCTGCTGCATTTGGTGACCTGACATGTGCCAACCGATGTGCATGTGGTGGATGCCGAATTACCGATATTGTTGCAGTTGGTGGGGCTGTTGCTGTCGGTTGCTGCACATGACGTTGGGCTGTTTGCATCGCAGGCAGTTTTTCCGGAGTTCAAATGAAATCCGCTGCTGCAATTCGTGACCTGGCATGTACCGGCAGACGTACAGGATGTTTTCGCAGAATTCCCAATGGTGCTGTTGCAGTTGACTGGGCTGTTGCTGTTTTGGGGAGCACATGAGGTATCGCTGTTTGCATCACAGGCTGTTTTTCCGCTGTTTAAATGATGACCGCTCTTACATTTGCTGACCTGGCATGTGCCGGTCGATGAACAGGATACGGTTTCTGAATTGCTGATGTTGTTGCAATTGGAAGGACTTGCACTATTGGTGGGAGCGCATGCTTCATTGGTATTTTGGACACAGCCGGTTTTACTCGCATTGATATGAAATCCAGCGGCACACTGGGTAACGACACAAACACCGGCGCTGCATGTTGCATCACTGACATTATCTGCCATACAGGTTTTGCCTGCACCATTGGTCGGACCGCACGATGTTTTGCTGTTTGCTTCGCATTTCTGACCATTCATATGATGATTGGCTGCACAGTTGGTCGGTACGCAAACGCCATTCTCGCATTTTGCTTCACTGACCGGCGAGACAATGCAGTTGACGGCATCTGAACTCGTATTTGGAGCACAGGATTGGGGGGTATTGGCAACGCATGATTTTTCGTCGCCGGCGATGTGATAATTGGCTTCGCATGCAGTGACGACGCACTGGCCATCCTTTGTACAGTCAACTGCAGTCGCATGTTCCGGCTTGGTATCATTGCAGTTAATGATGGGATCATTGGCTTTGTTGCTCAAAGGCGCACATGCCGTAATGCTGTTGGGTTCACAGCCGGTGATTTGGGTGCCTGTATACAGAGGATGCTGATCACTTTTGCAGCCGCCGTAGACGCATGTGCCATCCACACATGATGCCTGATCGCTGAGGTTGAGGCAGTTTTCACAGCCCGGACCGCAATATGTATCTGAATTGTCGCAGATGGTCTTGCCATTGGCATCCGGTCTTTCGCACTGATTGGGCTGGCAGGTGGTTTTCTTGCATACACCTTCAATACACAATTCCTCGTCCGAACATTTCGTTCCGCACTCGCCGCAATTGTTGATGTCACTCTTTAATTTTACGCAGAAGGGGTTCAGATCATCATCAGGTGTGCAGTTGGTATAGTCTTCATTGCATTCAAAAATGCATTGATAATTGTCATCGATCAATTTGCAGTCACTGCCATGGGCAAAGCCATTTGTCTGGTTTTCGCATTTCATATTGCAGGCACCGCAATTCATGGGATCCAGTTTGGAAATGCATTTCATTTCGCCATCCACCGGACAAAGTATCTCGGAATCCTCACAGTTTACCTGGGTACATTTGAGTCCTTCCGAAGTTGGTGAACAGGACTGTCCCGAAATACAGGGTTCTGCTTCGCATTGACTGGTGCCTTCGATCAAATGTGCACCGCATGTTTCTGGTTCATGGGGAGAAACACAGCGAGGGGATTCTTCTTCATTCAGGGAACACCAGATCTGTTCCGAAGGACAGGTGCAGTGTCCTGCGGTGCAGATACCTTTTCCTGCATCGCAGTCTTCACCTTTGAAATCCTTACTTTCGGGATCCGATTCGGTACAGGCACCTTTTGCACCGCAGTTGCTTTGTGAGGATGACGGTGTAATGCATTTGCCGTCACAAAGAATGTCTCCCTGACGACACTGACAGCTGTACTTGTCATCGTCATTTTTTGTGCATTCCCGGACATCGTCGTATTTCAGACAATTGTCTCCGCCGTAGTTCTCTTTTTTGCAGTCATTGGCGCCACAGGTTTCGTTGGATGCCGGATTCAGGCAAAAATTATCGCAAAGTTTTGAACCTGTAGCACACTGGCAGGAGTAGGTATTTGTGTCTTTTTGTTTGACACACGAACTCAGACCGAAAAGGGAACAATCCTGCCCGCCGAAATTGATGGCATCACAGGCGTCTTCCTGGGCTCCGCAGGTCGCATTTGCACTCGGATCGATGCAGCGCGTTTCGCCGGTTTCCAGTTCACATGCGAAGCTGCCTTTGGCACAGTCTTTTTTGGTTTCGCAATGATAATCGGTTCCGGATTCATTCTGGACACATTTGGGAAATTCATTGGGGCAGCGATTGAGCGAGAAGTTTTTGCTGAAATTGTAGGAAACTTCCTTCCCATCGGAATCCGTGATGACACAGTCTGGAGCATCCGCAGAACAGGATTCATTGGCAATATAGACGAGCTTGCCATCTTCTGAATTGGCCGGACAGTCGGCTCCCCAGTCGACGACAGCTGCCATTTCACAGCCTGTGAGAAGGAGTGGAACAAGGGCAATAATGATAGATTGAATTTTCATGATTATGTTCTCATTGCTATGAATGCGTGATCGAATGCACCACGCGGGTGATTAATGTGATCTTAAAAAAAACAACAGTATTACAGGTTATGGTTATTCGTTAGTTCTGATTCGCCCAAATGACGACACACGATATGATAACAAGTTAGTAGGTAATATCAACTCGATATTTTGAAGTTTTGCCTTGTGAAATCGTAAGGATCGGGGCGTTGCGGGGCCCGAGACTCGCACCGTCCGCAGGACGGTGCGAGTCGCAGAGCCCAGTGAGCAACGGCCAGACGCAAGCCGGAGCGCCGACAGGAGCGGGGCCTTCCCCGGAAGCGCAAGGCAATTGTCGCAGGCTGGACCACAAAGAAAATCTGTATTGATGCAAACCTGTTCGCCTGCATCATCCTTGGTTTCGCACTGGTTTGCCGGACAGGGCTGTTTCTGACATTGGCCTTCGATACATCTTTCATCAGCATCACATTGATGACCGCATGCACCGCAGTGATGAATATCCTGGTCGAGTCTTGCGCACTCAGGCAGAATCTCGTTTCCCGGAGGGCAGTTGGTATATCCGGCATCACATTCAAAGGTACAGATATAGGTTTCATCGATCAATTTACAGTCATTTCCGTGGGCATTGTTGCCGGCTGCATTCAGACAGTTATGATCGCATTCGCCGCAATTCTGTGGATCAAGCTTGGATATACAGGTCAGGTGGTCGTGGGATGTGCAAAGCTGCATGCCGGGGGTTGTACAATCATCTCTCTCCGTGCATTGATATCTGTTTTCCTGCTTAACACATATCTGTTCGGGGGAGCAGACAGTCATCTCGCATTGATTGGTTCCGTTAATTCTGTGTGCGCCGCAGGTTTGGGGATCAGCCGGTGAAACACACTGCAGGGCACTGGAATCGCTGAACTGGCAGACAATCTGGGATGGCGGACATGCATTGACTTGCTGATCGACGTGGACTTCCTCAATATCGCATGCATGAAGAAAACAGGTAAATACGGTGAGTAACAATACGATTCTGTATTTTGGTTTCATTGCTGTTCTATCCAAGTGAAAACGGGAATCAGAAAAATGCATATAAAAAGAACTCTGCCCAATAGCAGATTTTGTCGCGGACAGAGTCTTTCGGTTGTATTATTATATAATATTTGTTTAAATATATATTGTTATTCGCATTTGCCGGATGTCAGATTGCAGGTCTGTCCCTTGGCTTTGCAATTTGTACATAAATAGTCGCCTGCGGCAGTCATATCAACTCCCCGGGTTCCGCAGCAGACATCCTTCGGGAGACAGGCAAAAATATACTGACGATAACCATCCTTGCAGTGAGCATGACCATTGGGGCCATTGCCATTTCTTCTGCCGACACAATAGCCGCTGCTGTCTTTGTATTTATACCCCATATTTTCGATACAATTATATGTGCTATCCTTGGGGAGACATACGCCAACATCTGTATTGTTCTGTTTTTGAATTTTGTAGTCAGTGTTGCATGATGTGGCATTACATGAATATTCATCATTGCCGCTGTACCAGCTTTTGTCGAGTTGCTTTCCCTCTTTCACTCCAGGAATATCCATACAGACTTTGGGAACACATGCGTTCTTGTCATAGTTTACGACACCGCTTGAGCATTTGCATTTGCCTGCATCAGAACAGACTTTTGTATAGGTCTTGGTGCAGTCCTTCGTAGAATAGCTGGTGGGGGTTGCGCATTTCTCGTCGGTGTTTTTAACACAGGAAGTCTGGGCACTCGAGTTGATGTGATAATTCTTTACGCATTTCGTCACCTGGCAGGTACCGGATGAAGAGCATTTGGTCGTTTCGGAATTTTTAATACTCGTGCTGCAGTTGACTGCATCGCTGCTGGTCGTTGAAGCACAGGCTGTATTTGAATTCGCAACACATTTGGTTTTGGCCGAGTTGAGATGATATCCGCTTGCGCATTTGCTTACGGTGCAGGAACCGGCAGAGGAGCATGCCGTCGTCACTGAATTGGTGATGGTCGTATTGCAGTTGACAGCGCTGCTGCTGTTGGTGGCTGCACATGAAGTATCCGAATTCACAACGCATTTGGTTTTGGCCGAGTTGAGATGATATCCTGTATTGCATTTGCTCACAGTACAGGAACCGTTCGTGCATGCTGTAGTGGCCGCGTTGGCAATGGTTGCCGTACAGTTGGTGGTTGTGCTGCTGTTGGTGGCTGCACAGGCTGTATTTGAATTCGCAACGCACTGTGTTTTGGCTGAATTGAGATGATAACCACCGGCGCAGTTACTTACATAGCATGTTCCGTTTGAACAGTTCGTCGTGGCCGAATTGGTGATGAATGTATTGCAGTTTGTGGTCGTGCTGCTGTTTGTCGCAGCACAGGCAGCAGCCGTATTGGCAACGCACTGTGTTTTGGCTGCGTTGAGATGATATCCTGCTTTGCAGTTGCTGACGGTACAGGCTCCCGCAGTGCATGCGGTTGTCGCTGCGTTGGCAATGGTGCTGCAGTCGACGGCGTTGCTGCTGTTGGTAGCTGCACAGGCTGTATTTGAATTCGCAACGCATTTTGTTTTGGCTGCGTTGAGATGATATCCTGTATTGCATTTGCTCACAGTGCAGGAACCGCTCGTGCATGCCGTCGTGGCCGAATTGGTGATGTATGTGCTGCAGTTGGTGGTCGCACTGCTTTTGGTGCCTGCACAGGCCGTCGCTGTATTTTTGATACATGATTTCTTGTCCGGCGAGGGGTGGTGGTCGACGGCACATTCGACGACTTCACAGACACCGGCATTGCAGGTAGTCTGGGCTGAGCTGGGGATGGCATCATTGCAGTTGATTTCCTGACCGCCGCCGGGAGGAGCACATTTTGTGCTTTCGTTGCTCACGCATCTCTTATTATCAGGGCTGACATGAAAGCCCGATTTGCACTCAAGGACCTTGCATGAGCCTTTGGCGCATTCCGTACTGCTTGCATTGGCAATGGCCTGGCAGTCCGTTTCTTTGCTGCTCGTCGTGGAGGCACAGCTCGTATTGGTATTGACGACACATGCGGTATTGCCTTTGTTGATGTGATAATTCTCTTTGCATTTATTAACAGTGCATGCGCCATTCTCACATACGGCAGTCGCTGCATTTGCGATGGCAGTACAGTCCATGGTCTTGTTGCTGTCGGTTGCTGCACAGAGTGAGTTGCTGTTGGCAACACATTCCGATTTGTCGGTAGAAAGATGGTACCCCTCAAAGCATTGCTTCGCTTTGCAAACTCCTTTTACACATTCCGTTTGGGTCGCATTGGGGACAATGCTGCAGTCTTTTGCATCCTTGCTGTCAACCGGGGCACACTTGGATGTATCGTTGGCTTCGCACAGTTTCAAATCTGCCGAAAGATGGTAGCCCTCCGCGCATTTCTTCGCAAAACAGATATTCGAAAGGCATTCGGTTTCTGCCGCGTTCTCAATCTCATCATTGCAGTTCATGACATCAGAACTGTCGCCCGAACCGCATAATGTCGAAGTATTGGCGACACATGCGCCATGATTGAGATGAAATCCAGATTCGCAGGATACGGCAGAACATTTGCCTTCTTCCGTGCACATGACCTCGTGGGCATTGGCAAGGGTTTCAACGCAGTCGACGGGCGATTCATTGACTTTGATATCACTTGGTGCACACGAATTTATCGTGTTGGGCTCGCAGCGTATTATCAATGTTTCTTCATACACAGGGTGCTCGCCATCGTTGCACGCGCTGATGACGCAGATGCCGTTCTGACAGGATGCATTCGTATGAATATTGGAGCAGACCTGACAATCCTTGCCGCAGTGATCATCTTCCTGCACACATTCGGATTCTTCACCGTCTTTGCCCGAAAGCGGACATTCGTTGGGGGCGCATCCCGTTGGAATGCATTCCAGCTTTTCCGGATCACAGGCTTCGTTGTTTCCGCATGTGTGATTGCATTCACCGCAATGCTGGAAAGTATTCAGCGATACACAATTGGGTTCTGTGTCGGTGCCGCAGTTTTCAAAGCCTTCATCGCATACGAATTTACAGACGTATTTGCCGTCATCCGTCTTCAGACATTCGCTGCCGTGGGCATTGGACTGCAGCAATGCTGAGCACTTGTTGTTGCAGACACCACAGTTGTCGTCATCAAGCCTGGGGATACACTGGTTTCCATCTTCGGTATCGCAGAGCTGCTGATCCGAATCACAGCCAATCTGCGTACAGGTAAAACTGCCGTCTCCGGCTGCTGAACATGTCTGATTTTCATCACATGGCGTCGTTTCGCATGTGTTGCCGTCTGCCGCAAGGTGAGCATTGCAGGTTGCATTGTCCCTGGGCGAAATACATCTCGGCGGTTCCCCGTTGATGGAACACCAGATGCTTCCGGCACTGCATGAACATTTGCCGCTCGTGCAGTAGGCATCACCTTTTTCACAGTCGATACCACCGTAATTGTCGGCATCACAATCGTTCGCTCCGCAATACTTTGGATCATTGGGATCGATGCACTGCGCACCGCAGAGCAGTGCCCCGCTCGGACAGCGGCACACATATTTCCCTGTATCATTGCTCTGCTGGCATCGGCTCAGCTCGCCATATTCCGAACAATCCTGTCCGCCATAGTTGATGCTCTTGCAGTCTGATGCACCGCATGTTTTGATCGACGATGGATCGATGCAGTCTACGTCATCCGTGTCGTCGTTGCGCGGACAGGTAAGCTGCGTATCGGCACAGCCTTTTTTGGTGTCTTTTTCGCAGTGATAATTGCTGTTTTCATCGTTAACCGCACAGACCGAAAATTCCTTCGGGCATCGCCGGATCTCAAAATTGTTGCTGAAATCATAGGTTTTGCCATCAATCTGGCAGGCAGATGCATTGTCCGGCGTGCAGGATGCATTGCCGATATAGGTAAGTGACAGGTTGGCATCGGTGGGGCAGTCTGCTCCCCAGTCGACGACTTCTGCCATTTCACATCCAACGAACACACACGCCAGTGCTGCCAACAGACAGGGTTTTGCTTTTATCATGGTTACATCCTCTGATAATGGTACACGACATCACAACGGTATCAATGGTATCATATATTAGCTTTGTTTTTGGTTATTTTTTATGGTTTGGCGGGCTTTTTTGCAAAATACGCCCGCTTTTGCATCGCTATTGGCCTTTTGGGCCAATACGCGCTGCAGCATTTTATTGTTATGGCCATAGTTAATGAGAGCCTTGAAAGAGCGAAAAAGTACAGCCCGAAGGGCGCACCCCATGGGCAGGCATAGCCAAAAAAAAGCTCTGCCGGAAAGCGACTTTCATCGCAGGCAGAGCCGTTATTCATATTGTTAAATGATATCTATAAATATTTATTATTATTTACATTCACCGGATGTCGTGTTGCAGGTTTTTCCCTGGGCAAGACAGTTGGTACATTGAAAATAGTATGAGTCACTCGTGTTGGATAGTTTTCCGCAGCAAACATTCTGTGGCAGGCAGGCATAAATATAATGTCGGTAACCGCTCTTGCACATGGAATGACCGTTGGTTCCCGCACTATTCATTGCAATGCAGTAGCCCTCATCATCTGTATATTTGTACCCCATTTTATCGATACACTGATATTTACTTTCTTTTGGACGGCATGACCAGGCATCGGCTGTACTTTGTTTCTGTCGTTTATATCCACTGACACATTCGACTGCATCGCAGATGTAGTCATCTTTTCCATCATACCAGTTTCTGGTAATGAGTCTGCCTTTTGCGATGCCGGGAACGCCTTTGCAGGCTATGTGAACACATGCGGTTTTATCATAATTGAGTACTGTTGAATTATCCTTCGAGCACTGGCATACGCCGCTGACACAGACTTTTTCTATGCCAGCTGTACAATCTTTTGCTTTATTGCTGTCCGTTGCAGCACATGAAGTATTTGAATTTTTATCGCACTTGGTTTTATCCGAACTCAGATGATAACCGGATTTACACTTCGAAACTGCGCATTTCCCGCTCGAACAACTGACACTGCTGGAATTGGCAATATTATCAATACCTGTACAGTCCTTTGGGGTATTGCTGTTGGCGGCAGCACAGGAACTGGTGCTGTTTTTTGCACAGCCGGTTTTGTTCGAATTTAGATGATAATCGCCTGCACACTGACTGACGACGCATTCCCCGTCCGTGCATGCGACCGATGATGAATTTGCAATCTTTGTGCAGTCCTGGGGGGCGTTGCTGCCAACCTTTGCACACGACGTTTTACTGTTGGCTTCACAGCCGGTTTTGGATGAATTCAAATGATAGGTCGGCTTGCATTCACTGACAGTACATTTCCCAGCCTGACATGAGACTTTGTTTGAGTTTGCGATGCTGGTGCAGTCCTGTACGGTTGTGCTGTCGATGGCTCCGCAGCTTGTATCGCTGTTGGCTTCGCATCCGGTTTTGGTTGCGTTGAGATGATGTCCGTCTTTGCATTTGCTCACAGTGCAGGAACCTCCGGAACACGCAGTCGTGACTGAGTTGGTAATGGTTGTACTGCAATTCACTGTACTGTTGCTGTTTGTGGCACCGCAGGCTTCGTTGCTGTTGGCTTCGCAGGCGGTTTTGGATTTATTCAGGTGATAACCAGGCTGGCAATTCACGACGATGCATGCAGAATCCAGGCAGTTGACTTCAGCTGCATTCCCAATCTTGGTGCAGTCTTCTGGGCTGTCGTGGATGGTCATCGTGTTTTTGCCGCAGGCATTCACCGTATTGGAAGCACATTGGACAATCTGGGAATTCTTGAATACAGGGTGTGTGTCTTTGGGACAGGAAGTGATGATGCATGCACCATTTTGACAAAATGCATTGGGATCTTCTGCCTTGCAATTCTTGCATTCCACTCCGCATTGGCTGTCATTGTTGACGCAGCTTGACCCATTGAGCATGCATTCATTGGGCTGGCATACAGTCGCACTGCAGGAACCGTCGCTGCAGACTAAGCCTTCTTCACAGTTATTTTCGCATTTGCCGCAGTTCTGCTGGCTGGTCTTTAGGTCGATGCATTTGGGACTGAAGCTGCTTCCGCAATTTTCATAACCTTCATCACATGTAAAGGTGCACATCGGTGAACCCTCGTTGTCCTCACATCCGGAAACACTGGCATGGGCGTAGTTCAATAGCTTGCAGTCGTTGTTGCAATGTCCGCAATTTTCGGTCGAATACTTGGACACACACTTTTTTTCTTCATTCACCATACAGAACTGCTCATTTTCTTCGCAGCCGCTCTGTTGGCATTCGTATTCTTCGGATGCGTTTATCTGACAGGTGAAGAGGTCTTGACAGGGATTTGCTTCACAATGAATGCCATCCTCCGAAAGATGGGCACCGCAGGTTTCGTTATCGCCGGGAGAAACGCAGCGAGGAGAATCGCTGCCGTCAGGAACACACCAGATTTGTCCGGCAGTGCAGGCACATTTGCCCGAAGAGCAAATGCTGTCGCCGGATTCGCAGTTTTCGCCTGCATAATCGCTGCTTTCCGGATCGGATCCACTGCACGTGCCTTTGGCACCACAATGTTTCTGATCTGATGATGGATTGATGCAGGTATCATCGCACAGGATAAAATCTTTGCGGCACTGACAGCTGAATTGATTCCTGTCATCCTCCTGGCATTCGAGGTTCTCTTTGGCTGTACAGTCGGTACCGCCGTAGTTGTCGGCGTCGCAGTCGTTTGCGCCGCAGGTTTTGGCATCATTCGGATCGATGCATTGTTTTCCGCAAAGCAGGGCTCCATTGGGGCAGCGACATGAATACTTTTTGCTTTCGTCGTCGTACTGGCAGCGGCTCAGTTCTCCGTATTCCGAACAATTCTGCCCGCCGTAACCGGGGCTTTCGCAGTTTGTTGCACCACATGTTTTGAGTGATGCCGGATCGATGCAGTCGACATCATCCGTGCCGTCGCTGCGAGGACAGGTTATCTGCGTATCGGCACAGCCTTTTTTGGTGTCTTTTTCGCAGTGGTAATTGCCGTCTTCTTTGTTGGCTTTACATACCGAATATTCCTTGGGGCAGCGTCGAATGTCAAAATTGGTGCTGAAATTGTATGTTTTGCCGTCAAGCTGGCAGGCAGAAGCATTGTCTGGGGTACACGACGAATTGCCGATATAGGTAAGCGACAGGCTGGCATCGGTGGGGCAGTCCGCCCCCCATTCAACGACTTCAGCCATTTCGCATCCCATGAACAAACACGCCAGAGCAGTGAACAGACAGGTTTTTGCTTTCATCATGGATATATCCTCTGATAATGGTACACGACATCACAACGATATCAATCGTATCATATATTAGCTTTATTTTTGGTTATTTTTTATGGTTTGGCGAGCTTTTTTTGCAAAATACGCCCGCCTTTGCAGCGCTATTGGCTTATGGCCAATACGCGCTGCTGCATTTTATGGTTATGGCCGCAGTAAATGAGAGCCCTGAATGGGGAAAGAGTACAGCCCAAGGTGAGCCCGAAGGGCGCAACCCCGGGACAGGCCAAACATAACCTAAAAAAAGCTCTGCCGGAAAGCGACTTTCATCGCAGGCAGAGCCTTTTATTAATTTATTATAATTATTAATATTAATATGTTGTTTTAATATTAATATATTATTGACAGGTTCCGGAAGTCATATTGCAGGATTTACCATTGGCGAGACAGTTGGTACAGAGATAATCCGTGCTGTTGCCCATACTTGTATTTCGTGTACCGCAGCAGACATCCTTGTGAAGACAGGCAGTAATGTATTGACGATAATTATCCTTGCAGTGCGCATGTCCATTGACGCCGCTGCCGTCTTTTCTGCCGATACAATATCCTTCGCTGTTTTTGTATTTATATCCCATGGTACTGATGCAGTTATAGGTGCTTTCTTTGGGAAGACATGCATATGCATTAACATTTCCTCCTTGTTGTACGCGTTTAAAATCAGTGGCACATGAAGATGGATTACAGGCAAATTCTGTGTTGTGGTAATCATACCAGCTCGTACTTAATGTGCTGCCCGCCATAACACCGGGAACCCCTTTACATGATTTGGGCACGCATGCACTGTTGTTCCAGTTGAAAACCGTGCTGCCATCCGTCGAGCATTGGCATGAACCGGAAACACAGTATTTGGCAATGCCGGATGTGCAGTTGACGGGACTGTTGCTGGTCGTTGCAGCACACGATGTGTTCGAGTTCGCATCACATCCTGTTTTGCCGGAATTGAGATGATAGTTGTTCGCGCATTTGCTTACGACGCAGGAACCACTGGAGTTGCATGCTGTCGTGACCGAGTTGGCGATGGATGTACAGTTGACGGGACTGTTGCTGGTCGTCGGAGCACACGATGTTTGCGTGTTCGCATCACATCCTGTTTTGCCGGAATTGAGATGATAATTGTCTTTGCATTTGCTCACGGTGCATGTACCGCTGGAGGAGCATGCTGTCGTGATTGCGTTGGTAATGGCAGTACAGTTGGTGGGACTGTTGCTGGTCGTCGGAGCACACGATGTTTGCGAGTTTGCATCACATCCTGTTTTGCCGGAATTGAGATGATAATTGTCTTTGCATTTGCTCACGGTGCATGTACCGCTGGTGGAGCATGCCGTCGTGACTGCGTTGGCGATGGATGTACAGTTGGTGGGACTGTTGCTGTTGGTCGGAGCACACGATGTTTGCGAATTCGCATCACATGCGGTTTTGCCGGAATTCAAGTGGAATCCGCTGGCGCATTTGCTGACATAGCACGTCCCGTTCGAGCAGCTCGTCGTAGCGGAATTCTGAATGGTCGTGTTGCAGTCGATGGTCGAACTGCTGTTGGTTGCGGCACATGCCGCTGCCGTAGTCTCGACGCAGGCGGTTTTGCTGGAATTCAAGTGGAATCCGCTCTCGCAGTTGCTGACTGTACAGGCTCCTGATGTACATGCCGTTGTCGTCGAATGGATGATCGTCGTGTTGCAGTTGACCGTTGTGCTGCTGCTGGTAGCTCCGCATTGGGTGTTGCTGTTCGCCGTACAGCTGATCGCATCCGAATTCGTGATGTGATGGTTGGCTGCACAGTTGGTTACTTTGCAGACGCCTTTATTGCAGGTTGTCGTTGCGGAATTCAGAATTTTATTGTTACAGTTGACCGTTGCACTGCTCGTTGTACTCGCACAGGCCGTCGCCGTGTTTTTAATACATGATTTCTTGTCCGATGAGGGATGGTGGTCGACGGCACATTCGACGACTTCACAGACACCGGCATTGCAGGTAGTCACGGCTGAATCGATGATGGCATCATTGCAGTTGACTTCCTGACCGCCATTGGGAGGCGCGCACTTGGTGCTTTCGTTGCTTATGCAGCTCTTATTGTCCGGACTGACATGAAAGCCCGATTTGCATTCCAGAACGATGCATGATCCCTTGTCGCATTCGGTGCTGCTGGCATTGGTAATGTCCTGGCAATTCTCTTCATTGGTGCTGGATGCAGACGCACAGCTCGTGTTCGTATTGGTAACGCAGGATTTGTTATCCTTGCTGATGTGATAATTTTCCTTGCATTTGTTGACGATGCAGGACCCGCTTTCGCATACGGCATTATCGGCATTCGCAAGTGTCGTACAGTCCACCGTGGTGTTGCTGTCGATGGCACCACAAAGTGAGTCGCTGTTGGCAACGCATTCCGATTTGTCCTGCGAAAGATGATTGCCTGGCATACACTGTTTTGCTTTGCAAAAACCATTCACGCATTCAGTCTGGGCCGCATTGGCTACGATGCTGCAGTCTTTGGCATCTGAGCTGTCGACCGGGGCACATTTGGAAGTATCATTGGCTTCGCACATCTTCAAATCAGACGAAAGATGAAAGCCTTCCGCGCATTTCTTCGCAAAACACACATTCGAAACACATTCGGTTTCGACTGCATCCGCGATTTCTTCATCGCAGTTCACGACTTCGGAACTGTCGCCCGAACCGCATAATGTCGAAGTATTGGCTAGGCATGCACTGTTGTCCTTGTTGAGATGGAAACCCGGTTCGCAGGATACGGCAGCACATTTGCCTTCTTCCGTACATTTGACTTCGTGGGCATTGGCAAGGGTTTCCGTGCAGTCGACGGGGGCTTCGCTGACTTTAATGTCCTTCGGTGCACATGAGGTTATGGTATTGGGATCGCAGCGAATGATCAGTGTTTCTTCAAATACGGGATGTTCGCCCTCGTTGCATTCGCTGACGACACACGTGCCGTTCAGACACGATGCATTCTCATGGACATTGGAACAGATCTGACAATTGCTGCCGCAGTGTTCGTCATCCATCACACATTCTGATTCTCCACCATCTTTGCCCGGAAGCGGACATTCGTTGGGGGCGCAGCCTGTCGGAATACATGTTTTGGTTTCCGGATCACATGCTTCGTTGTTCTCACATGTATGATTGCATGCACCGCAATGCTGGAACGTATTGAGAGCAACACAGTTCGGTTCTATGGCACTGCCGCAGTTTTCAAAACCCTCATTGCACTCATACGTGCAGACATATTTGCCTTCATCCGTATGGGTACATGTACTGCCATGCGCATTGGAAAGCAGCAGCTCCGAACATTTATTGTTGCAGTTACCGCAGTTGTCGTCATCGAGTTTTGGGATACACTGTTTCTCTTCTTCTTTATCGCAGAGCTGCTGATCATCGTCACATTTATATTGTGAACATGAATACACATCTCCGTTTCGGGTACAGGACTGATTGTCATCGCACGGCGTGATTTCACAGGTACTGCCGTCTTCCGACAGGTGGGCATTGCATGTTGCATTCTCCCTGGGAGAAACACATTTTTCCGGCTCTCCGTTGACGGAACACCAGATACTTCCGGCACTGCAGGTACATTTGCCGTTCGCGCAGTACGCATCTCCCTTCTCGCAGTCAATTCCGCCGTAGTTTTCGGCATCGCAGTCGCTCGCTCCGCAATATTTGGGATCGTTGGGATCGATGCACTGCGTTCCGCACAGAAGAGCACCGTTGGGACAGCGGCATACATATTTTTCGGTATCATTGCTGAACTGGCATCGGCTCAGTTCTCCATATTCGGAACAGTCTTTTCCGCCATAATTGATGCTCTTGCAGTCCGTGGCACCGCATGTTTTGGTCGATGAGGGATCGATGCAGTCGACATCATCCGTGCCGTCGTTGCGCGGACAGGTTATCTGCGTATCGGCACAGCCTTTTTTGGTGTCTTTTTCGCAGTGATAGTTGCTGTCATCCTCATTTACTGCGCAGACCGAAAATTCCTTCGGGCAGCGCCGAATGTCAAAATTGGTGCTGAAATCATAGGTTTTGCCATCCAGCTGACAGGCAGATGCATTGTCTTTCGTGCAGGTCGATTTGCCGATATAGGTGAGGGATTTCGAGTCATCGGTGGGACAGTCCGATCCCCAGTCGACGACTTCCGCCATCTCACATCCCATGAATATACACGCCAGTGCTGCCAACAGATAAGGTTTCGCTTTCATCATGGCTACGTCCTCTTTTAAAGGTTATAAACATCAAAACCGTATCCATGTTATCATAATATAGCGGCGTTTTCGGTTATTTTTTATGGTTTGGCGGGCTTTTTTGCAAAATACGCCCGCCTTTGCAGCGCTATTGGCTTATGGCCAATACGCGCTGCAGCCTGTTTGAGGGCTGCGGTCGAATGATTATGCAGTAAACTGAGCTACTTGCATGTATCACTGGATTCGGTGCCGGTGCAGTGCTTGCCACTTACCAGACAGTTGGTGCACCTCGCACCACAGCATACATCCGGTTTTATGCAGGCTGTATGGTAATGCATATAGCCACTCTTACAATAGGAATTACCGCAAGTGTTACACCCGGATTTGCAGGCACAGCAAATTTTGCTGGTGGTATTATTCGGGCTGGAATACCCCATGGTACCACAGTTACCGCCGATATTTTCTCTGAGTGGGCGGCATGCGCCATAATTGCTCTGGAAAAATGGGGAATAATTCGGTCCGCATGCGGTGGGTTTACACCTGTTGTAAGAGTTGGTCTCTCCTGCGATAACACCGGGAATGCCCTGACATGCGGGAATGACGCAGGCATCCCCGTCGTAGTTGAGTACCAGCGAATTGTCTGAAGAACATTCACATGTTCCGTTTACACAGACTTTTTTCGGGCCATTGTTGCAGTTGATAACACTGTTGCTGTTGGTCGCAGCACATGAATCGCTCGTCGTCTGCACGCATCCGGTCTTGCCGGAATTCAGGTGGAATCCGGATTTGCAGTTCGACACCGTACACTGTCCTGCTGTACAGGCCACAGAGGCTGCGTTCGCGATGGAATTGCAGTTCGTCGCCTGGCTTGAGTTCGTCGGCGCACAGGCTGATGCGTTGGTGGCTGTGCACCCCGTGGCATCTCCATTCAGGTGAAAATTGGTACTGCAATTCTTGACTTTGCAGGCACCATTCACGCAATCGACATCCGCTGCATTCGCAATGCTCGTACAATCCTTTGTCGAATTGCTGTTGGTCGGTGCGCAGATCTGCTTGCCATTGGCATCACATCCGGTTTTGCCGGCATTCAGATGAAAATTCTGCTTGCACTCAGTGACGGCACATTTCCCGCCCTGACAGGAAACAGTCGCGGAATTAGCAATGGAATTGCAGTTCTGAACCGTGCTGCTGTTGGTTGGGGCACACTGATCATTCTGATTTGCTACGCATGCTTTCTGGTTCGCACTCAAATGAAAATTCGGCTGGCAATTCACAACTGTGCAGGCAGAATCCACACACTTGACCTCCGCCGCATTCGCAATTTTAGTGCAGTCGTCGAGGGTGTCATTGATGGTCATCGTATTCGGACCGCATGCTTGCGGCGTATTTGGAGCACATTTGGAAATCTGGGAGTTTTCAAATACCGGATGTGTGTCTTTGGGACAATCCGTGATGATACATGCACCATTCTGACAAAATGCATTCGGATCCTGCAGCTTGCAATTCTTGCATTCAACGCCGCATTGGTTGTCGTTGTTGACGCAGGTTGAGCCGTTGATTGCGCATTCATTGGACGGACACGAAGTAATGTTGCATGTGCCTTCTACGCAGATGAAACCATCTTCACAAGATTCGCCGCATTTGCCGCAGTTCATTCGGTTATTCTTCAGATCGATGCAATTGGGGGCGAATTTGTCGCCACAGTTTTCGTAACCCTCTTCGCACTCAAAGGCACATGTCGGTGTACCTTCATTGTCTTCGCATCCCGAGACGATTGCATTGGCATAGTTCAAAAGATTGCAGTTGTTGTTGCAAAGACCGCAATTTTCGGTCGAATATTTGGGAATACACGACTTTTCTCCGTCTATCATGCAAAACTGTTCACCCTCTGCGCAGCCGGTCTGTGCGCATTCGAACTCATCCGTTGATTTCCTCTGACAGGTATAGAGTTCATTGCATGGATTCGTCTCGCAATGAATTCCGTCATCCGAAAGGTGGGCGCCGCACGTTTTGTCATCGCTGGGATCGTAGCACTGAAGTTCGGAGTCGTTCAGATCCTCAATGGCACACCAGACGAGATTGCTGTTGCATGAGCATTGACCATTTTTACACACGCCGCTATCCGGATCGCATTTCTGGCCGCGATAATCACTGCTGTCTGGATCTTCATCGGAACATCCCCCCCTGGCTCCGCAGTAGTCCATATTGTTGGCTGGGGTGATGCAGGTTCCGTCGCAGACAATATCCCCTTTTGTACAGTGACATCGGTATTTTCCGTCATCATCCTTGCTGCATTCGCGGTTGTCTTCGTAGGCATTACAGTTATCACCACCGTAATTATCCTTGTCGCAGTCGTCTGCACCACAGGTTTCGTTGGATGCCGGATTCAGACATATCGTTCCGCAGAGCTTTGCTCCCGTCGCGCACTGGCAGGAATAGTCCTCGCCATCCTTGACGCACGAGCTCATGCCATAGCGGGAACAGTCCTGTCCTCCGTAATTGATGGAATTGCATTTGGATTCCTGGGCTCCGCAGGTCGCATTCGAAGACGGATCGATGCAGATTAGCTGGCCGTTTTCCGATTCGCAGGGAAAACTGCCTACCGCACAGCTTTTCTTGCTTTCACAATGATAGTTATCATCTGCATCATTTTTTACACACTTGGGAAAATCCTTGGGGCAGCGCTGTACTTTGAAATTCTGTGAAAAATCGTAAGAACTCTCATTGTTCTCGGAATCAGCAATGACACATTTGGGGCTGTCTGCATTACACGATTCATTGACGATGTAGCTCAATTCGCCTTCCATGTCGGAGCCGGGACAGTCGGCACCCCAGTCAATGACTTCTGCCATGTCGCATCCCATAAATATACAGGCCATCAGGGCGAACAGATATGGTCTCGTTTTCATTGCAGACTCCTTATATTATTCACATGCCGTATCTGATGTATTGCAGTGTTTTCCATCCACCAGGCAGTTTATACAGTTTTCGCCACAGCAAACGTCAGTTTTCAGACATGCGTAGTGATAATGCTTGTAGCCTGAATTGCAGGCATGATTGTCACAATTATTGCAGCCTGCTTCAGAACAGCCACAACATAAAGTATTGTCAAGATCGTATTTGTAGCCGATGTCTGTGCAGGTGAAAGATGATTTTTTAGGACGGCAGGCCGCATAACTATTATTCCCGGTGCGACTGTAATTGTCGAGGCACTTTGTTGGTAAACACTTTTTGCCATTCTGTAAGGGTTTTCCTTCCTTAACTCCAGGAATGCCTTGGCATGCCGGAATGACACAGGCATTCTTGTCGAAATTGAGTACTGTTGAATTGTCTTTTGAACATTTGCATACGCCGCCGACACAGACTTTTTCAACGCCGGCGGTACAGTTTTTAACGCTGCTGCTGTTGGTCGCACCACACGCTGTATCGCTGTTGATATCGCAGCCGGTTTTACCCGAATTGATATGGTAGCCGGATTTGCACTCGGTAACTGTGCATTTTCCGCTCGTGCAGGATACTGCTAAGGAATTTTGAATCGTTGTGCAGTCCAGCGTCTGGCTCGAATTGGGCGGTGCACAGAGCGTCTTGGTGTTGGCTGCACATTCTGTTGCGCTGGTGTTCAAATGGTAATCCGTCGCACAGCTTTTGACTTTGCATACCCCGGCTGCACACTCGACATCTGCAGAATTCGTAATTTTTGTGCAATTCTGAACTTTATTGCTTGTGGGTGAGGCACAGGCTGTCTTGCTGTTGGCTTCACAGTCGGTTTGGGATGCATTCAGATGGTATCCGGGCTTGCATTCCGTGACGGCGCATTTCCCTTCCTGACATGAAGCTTTGACCACATTATCCAGTTTTGTACAGTCAACAGGCGTATTGCTGTTCGCTGCACCGCAGGCTGCATCACTGTTCGAAACGCAGCTCGTCTTGTCGGCACTGATGTGATGATTTGCTTTGCAATTGGTCACGACGCAGGTACCTGTCGCACTGCAGTCTGCATCGGTGATGTTCTGGACGATGCAATTGATGCCAGGACCATTGGTCGGACCGCAGTCGGATTTGTCGTTCTTTTCACAGGTTTGATTATTGAGATGATTTCCTGTCTCACAGTTAATGGCGACGCATGTCCCCTCATCACATTTTGCAGTTTTCACCGGCGATTTCTCACAATTCAGACATTTGCTGCCGCATTGAAAAACTTCGTTGAAACATGATATTTTACCATTGACATCTGTTATCGCACATTGATTTTCTTTGCAGACACTGGCCGTACAAACGCCGTCTTTGCAGGTTTTGTCGCTGGGACAGACGAATCCGCATTTGCCGCAATTGTTGTCATCGTGCTGGAGATCTTTGCAGCCGGGATTGAATTCGTCTTCCGGAGTGCAATTCGTATAACCTTCGTTGCATACAAATGTACATTTGTACTCATTGTCTGTAAATCTGCAGTCATTGCCATGGGCAAAGCCATTCGTCTGGCTCTCGCATTTCATGCCGCATGCACCGCAGTTCATGGGATCCTCTTTGGGAGTGCATTTCATTTCGCCGTCCGACGGACAAAGCATCTGGGAATCCTCACACTCTGTCTGAGTACATTTGTATCCCTCAGCAGAGGAAGAACATGACTGACCGAAGGTACATGGATCTGCTTCGCATTGATTGGTACCTTCAATTTTATGGGCACCGCATGATTCTGGCTCATGGGGAGAAACACAGCGTGGTTTTTCTTCTTCCGGGAGCACACACCAGATTTGTTCCGAAGGGCAGGCACAGGTTCCATTCGTGCATATACCATGTCCGGATTCGCAGTCCTCGCCCTGATAATCGTCATTATCCGGGTCTTCACTCGAACAGGAACCTTTGGCACCGCAATGTTTTGAATCGCTGGAGGGATTAATACATGTTTCGCCACATTTAATAGAATCATCGCGGCACTCGCAGCGGTATTTGTCCTTTTCGTATTCCTGGCATTCACTTCCAGGAAGTGTCGAACAATCCTGTCCGCCGTAATTATCCTTGCTGCAGTCGTTTGCTCCGCAGTATCGGGAATTACCCGGAGAAATACATTCGCTGCCACAAAGCAGTGCACCATTTTGACAGCGGCACATATATTTATTTGTTTCACTGTTGAGTTCGCAGCTGCTCAGCTTGCCGAATTTGGAACAATCCTGCCCGCCATAATTTTTCTTGTTGCAGTCATCTGCACCACAGGTTTTGGAGGATGCTGGATCGATGCACTCGACATCATCCGGATTGTCCCCTTTGGGACAGGCAAGATGCTTTTCGGCACATTTTGTCTTGGTTTCCTTCTCGCAGTGATAGATACCTTCCGGATCATTGCCAACACAGACGGAAAAGGATGGCGGACAGCGTTTGATATTAAAATTGGTACTGAAATCGTATGTTTTGCCTTCAATCTGACAGCTGGCACCATTATCTGACGTGCAGGCTGGATCACCAATATAGCTCAGTTCACCCTCTGCATCTTTGCCTGGACAGTCTGCTCCCCAGTCGACGACTTCAGACATGTCGCATCCCATAAACATACAGGCCATCAGGGCGAACAGATATATTCTTGTTTTCATTATCGGCTCCTTATCATCAGGAAAAATGTATTATTTAATAAACTCTTGATTGAATTACATTTTATTATTCACATCCTGTGTGCGCCGAATTGCAGTGCATTCCGTCAGCAGTGCAATTAAGGCAGTTGTCGCCACAGCAGATATCGTGTGGCAGGCATGCAGTATGGTAATGCTTGTAGCCATCATTGCAGCCGCTGTTACTGCATCCGCTGCCGCTGCATGTGTTTGAGCAGCCGCAGCAAATATTGTTGTGTTCGTATTTGTAGCCAAGAGCTGAACAGCTGCTGACGACTGATGTGGTGGGTCGGCACGATGCCCATGCATCCCCGGGAAAGAGACTGTATCCTGTTTCGCATTTGGTCGGAAAACAGCGAGTGTAACCGGATTTGGCTTCTTTAACTCCCGGGTAATTCTTGCACTTGTAATAAACACATGCCGTTTTGTCATAGTTTTCAACACCGCTCGCACAAGTACAGGCACCGTTTGTACAGATAGTTTTAAAGGTTTTGGTACAGTCTGTCGGAGAATAGCTGGTGACAGATGCGCAGTTGGTATTGCTGTTGGCCACACAGCCTGTTTGCGCACTTGAATTGATGTGATAGTTGGTGGCACATTTTGTAACCTGACAAGTACCGGATGTGGAGCATTTGGTTGCGGTCGAGTTGCCAATGGTAGTGTTGCAGTTGACGGTTGAACTGCTGTTCGTGGCGGCACATGCGGTATCGGAATTGGCTGCACATGCAGTTTTGGCAGAGTTCAGATGAAATCCGCTCTTGCAGTTGCTGACGGTGCAGGAACCGGCTGAAGAACATGCTGTGGTGGCAGAGTTGGTAATGGCAGTGTTGCAGTTGAGGGCATTGCTGCTGTTTGTTGCTGCGCAGGCTGTATCTGAATTGGCTGCACATGCAGTTTTGGCAGCATTAAGATGGAATCCGGCTTTGCAGTTGCTCACGGTGCAGGCACCACTCGTACATGCCGTCGTGACAGTATTGGCAATGGATGTGCAGTTGACGGGTGAGCTGCTGTTGGTGGCTGCACAGGATGAATTGGAATTTGCATCGCATGCAGTTTTGCCTGAATTGAGATGATACCCGGCTTTACAATTGCTTACCGAGCACGTTCCGTTCGAGCAGCTTGTCGTAGCGGAATTCTGGATGGTCGTGTTGCAGTTTATGGTCGAACTGCTGTTGGTGGCAGCACAGGCAGCCGCTGTCGTTTCGACACATGCGGTTTTGGCAGAATTGAGGTGGAATCCGCTCTTGCAGTTGCTGACGGTGCAGGCACCTGATGTACATGCCGTAGTGACCGAGTTGGTGATGGTGGTATTGCAGTTGACAGCAGAGCTGCTGTTGGTGGCTGCACATGAGGTGGCGCTGTTGGCAGAACAGCTGGTCGCATTTGCATCACTGATATGATGGTTGGCAGCACAGTTGGTTACTTTGCAGACACCTTTGGTGCAGGTGGTTGTCGCTGAATTCGAAATCTTACTATTGCAGTTGACTGTCGCGCTGCTCTTTGTGCTCGCACAGGCTGTCGCTGTGTTTTTAATACATGATTTCTTGTCTGACGAGGGATGGTGATCAACGGCACATTCGACGACTTCACAGACGCCGGCATTGCAGGTAGTCGCGGCTGAATCGATGATGGCATCATTGCAGTTGATTTCCTGACCGCCGCCGGGAGGAGCACATTTGGTGCTTTCGTTGCTTACGCAGCTCTTATTGTCCGGGCTGACATGAAAGCCCGATTTGCACTCCAGAACTTTGCATATCCCCTTAACACATTCTGTATTGCTGGCGTTGATAATGCTCTGGCAATTCTCTTCAGTGCTGCCCGTCGTTGGTGCACAGGCCGTATTCGTATTGGCTGAACATGATTTGCTGTCTTTGCTGATATGATAATTTTCCTTGCATTTGTTGACGATGCATGCACCATTTTCACAAACGGCAGTATCGGCATTCGCGATGGCGGTACAGTCCACAGTGGTGTGGCTGTTGGGGGGGGCACAGAGTGAGTTGCTGTTGGCAACACATTCCGATTTGTCCTGCGAAAGGTGGTATCCCTGGATGCATTGCTTCGCCTTGCAAAGTCCTTTCACGCATTCGGTCTGGGTTGCATTGGCTACAATGCTGCAGTCCTGTGCTTCTGCGCTGTCAACCGGGGCACATTTGGATGTGTCATTGGCTTCACAATTTTTCAAATCTGCCGAAAGATGGAAGCCTTCCGCGCATTTTTTAGCAAAACAGATGTTCGAAATACATTCGGTTTCGGCAGAATTTTCTATGGTTTCATCGCAGTTCACGACTTCAGAACTGTCGCCGGAACCGCATAATGCCGAAGAATTGGTAACACAGGCGCTTTTGTCCTGGTTGAGATGAAATCCCGGTTCGCAGGATATAACTGCACATCTGCCTTCTTCCGTGCACTTGACCTCGTGGGCATTCGTGAGCGTTTCCACACAGTCGACGGGCGCTTCATTGACTTTAATGTCGCTTGGAGCACACGAATTTATGCTATTGGGTTCACAGTTTACGATCTGGGTTTCTTCAAATACGGGGTGCTCGCCGGCGTTGCATTCACTGATGACACAGAGGCCGTTCAGACAGGATGCATTCGCATGAACATTAGAGCAGACCTGACAGTTCTTGCCGCAGTGATCATCTTCCTGTACGCAGGTGGGGCCTTCGCCATCCTGGCTGGGAAGCGGACATTCGTTCGGTGCACAGCCTGTCGGGATGCATTCCTTTGTTTCCGGATCACAGGCTTCATTGCTTTGGCATGAATGATTGCATGCGCCGCAGTGCTGGAACGTATCGAGAGATACACAATTGGGCTCTATGGCACTGCCGCAATTTTCAAAGCCTTCCTCACACACATATGCACAGACATATTTGCCTTCTTCCGTTTGGATGCATTCACTGCCGTGAGCATTGGACTGCAGCAATTCTGAGCACTTGTTGTTGCATACACCGCAGTTGTCATCATTCAGCCTGGGGATACAGCCTTCCTCGGGATCGCAAAGCTGTTGATCCTTGTCGCATTTATATTGTGTACAGCTGAAGCTGTCTCCGTCTTCAGAGGCTGAACAGGATTGATTGTCGCCGCACGGCGAGATTTCACAGGTTTCTCCATCTTCCGACAGGTGGGCATTGCAGGTCGCATCTTCTCTGGGAGAAACGCACTTTTTCGGCTCTCCGTTAATGGAGCACCAGATACTCCCCGTGCTGCAGGTGCATTTGCCGTTCGTGCAGTAGGCATTTCCCTTCTGGCAGTCAGTGCCGCCGTAGTTTTCTGCTTCACAGTCGTTCGCACCGCAGTATTTGGGATCATTCGGATCGATGCACTGCGATCCGCAAAGCAGGGCACCGCTCGGACAACGACATACATATTTCTCGCTGTCAGTGCTGAACTGACAGCGGCTCAGTTCCCCATATTCCGAGCAATCTCTTCCGCCATAGTTGACGCTTTCGCAATCTGTGGCACCACAGGTTTTGGTGGATGAAGGATCGACGCACACGACATCATCCGAACCGTCGTCTTTGGGACAGGTAATCTGAGTGTCGGCACATCCTTTTTGGGTGTCTTTTTCGCAATGATAATTGCTGTCATTCTTATTGACTGCACAAACAGAAAACTCCTTCGGACATCGTCGGATGTTAAAATTGGTGCTGAAATCGTATGTTTTTTCATCGAGCTGACAGGCAGCGGCATTATCCTTCGTACATGACGGTTTGCCGATATAGGTGAGGGATTTCGTGTCATCGGTGGGACAATCGGCGCCCCAGTCGACAACTTCTGCCATTTCACATCCCATAAACATACAGGTCGTCAGGGCAAGCAGAAATAGTCTTGTTTTCATTGCAGACTCCTTATCCTCCGAATCGTTTGTTTATCTTCACTCAAAAAACTCTTACGTTCTTTATTATTCACAGGTTGATGAATTGCATTTCTTACCGTCGGCTGTACAGTTGGTACAGCTGGTGCCGCAGCACACATCGTAGGACAGACATGCCATATGGTAATGTTTGTACCCCGTCTTACAGCCGCTGTCGCCGCATTTATTACCGCTTCCGGTGCATCCCAAAGAGCAGGCACAGCAGATATTGCTATGCTCGTAATTGTAGCCCATATTTGCACAGCTGCTGACAGCAGCGGAGGTGGGATAACATGCGGCCCAGCCACCTCCGTAATTTCTTTTGTATCCGGAGACGCATGCGGTCGGAATACATCGCGATTTACCGATTTCAGCGTCTTTTACTCCCGGAATATTTTTGCATTTATAATAAACGCATGCGTTCTTTTCGTAATTGAGTATCAATGAATTGTCGGTTGAACATTCACATGCACCTTTTACGCAGTATTGGGCAATACCTGAGGTGCAGTTTTTGACATCGCTGCTGTTGGTCGCAGCACAGGAGGTATTACTGTTGGCTTCACAGCCGGTTTTATTCGAATTGATATGATAATCGGGTTTGCAGTTTGAAACGACGCATTTCCCGCCTGAACATATTGCCGACGCAGAATTCGCAATCGTCGTGCAATTCGTCGTCTGGCTGGAATCCGTTGCGCCGCAGGATGTATCGCTGTTGGCGATACATTGGGCTGCATCGGAATCAAGATGGTAATTGTTTGCACATTTTTTTACTTTGCATACGCCCGCTTCGCATGCAGTGTCCGCAGAATTCGGAATTTTCGTGCAGTCCTGTCCTGTACTTACAGGGGACCCACAGGCTGTTTTGTCATTGGCTTCACAGCCGGTTTTGGTGGCATTCAGGTGATATCCGGCTGCACATTTCGTGACGGCGCATTTTCCTTCCTGACATGAAGCATCGACCACATTATCGAGTTTTGTGCAGTCTATCGGGGCGTTGCTGGTCGTTGCACCGCATGCCGTGTTGCTGTTTGCTTCGCAGCCGGTTTTGTTGGCATTGATGTGGCTGCCTGCTTTGCATTCGGTCACGACGCAGGTGCCAGTTGCGCTGCACGTCGCTTTGCTGATGTTCTGAGTGATACAGTTTATGCCCTGACCAGTAGTGGGGCCGCATGCAGATTCGCTGTTGACTTCGCAGCCATGTCCGCTGAGATGATAATTATTCATGCATTCGGTGACATGACAGACGCCATCCTGACACTCGGAATTCACCGCATGCAGGTCGGTTTGGCAATTTATGCAATCGCCGCCGCAATTTGTAATGTCATTAAGGCATGTCGGGTCACCGTTGGCATCTGTTCTTTGGCATTGATTCTCTTTGCAGACCTTTTTTATGCACGATCCGGCCGAACATACCTTGCCCGTCGGACAGGCAGCTCCACATGATCCGCAATTCTTGGAATCTTTCTGGAGATCACGGCAATTGGGATTGACTTCATCTCCCGGCGGGCAATTCGTGCTATTTTCATTGCACTTAAATGTGCATTTGTAGTCATCGTCTACGGGGATGCAATCCACACCAATCGCATTTGCTCTGGATTCATTTTCGCATCGAAAGTCGCAGGCCCCGCAGTTCATGGGATCCTGTTTGGGAATGCAGCGTTTCTCTCCATAGACCTCACAGAGCTGTTGATCGTCCGGACAATTGACCTGCTTGCAAATATATTCTTCGCCAACGTGTGAGCAGGATTGACTGCTGTCGCATGTGATGTATTCGCAGTAATTGGTGCCTTCAATAAGACGGGCACCGCAGGTTTCATTGTCATTGGGAGAGACACAGCGAGGCTCATCGCTGCCGGCTGGAATACACCAGATTTGGCCTGATGGGCATAAACAACTGCCGGATGAGCAAACGCCCCTGCCCGAATCACAGCTTACGCCTGTGTAATCATCACTTTCGGGATCGGGATCTGTGCAGGCGCCGCGGGCACCGCAGTATTTCTGATCCGAAGATGGATTGATGCAGGTTCCATCGCATAAAATATAACCTCTGCGACACAGACAGACGTATTGATCATCCTCGGTATGGAAGCAATCGCGAAAGTCAGCATAAGCCTCACAGTTATCTCCGCCGTAGTTTTCTTCGTCGCAGGAGTTGGCACCACAGGTTCGGGAATCACTTGGTTCGATGCATTTCTTTCCGCAAAGCAGCGCTTTGTTTGGACAGCGGCATGTATATTTATCGGTTTTATTGCTGTACTGGCAGCGGCCTGATTCTCCGTATTCAAAACAGTCCTGGCCGCCGTAATTGGGGCTGTCACAGTCAGTGGCACCGCAAGTCCTGGGGGATGCCGGATCAATGCACTCAATCTCATCGGTTCCATCATCTTTTGGACAGGGGATCTGCGTTTCGGCACATTCTTTTTTGGTGTCTTTTTCACAGTGATAAACACCTTCCGGTTTATTGTCTACGCAAATGGGAAAGGCGGTCGGACAGCGTTTGATCTCAAAATTGGTGCTAAAATCGTAAGTCTTGTTATCTATCCGGCAACTATCACCGGTTTTGGCTGTGCACAGCGGATCACCAATGTAGCTCAATTTGTCTTCTGAATCGCTTCCGGGGCAGTCATTCCCCCAATCGACAACTTCAGCCATACCGCATCCCATAAAAATGCAAGTAAATAAGGCTAGCAGATAAGGGCTTGTTTTCATTACTGACTCCGTATTTTCTGCGAAAGCATAAAAAATATACAAAACCACCTTTATCATAGCATATTTTAATGAAATTTTCGTTATGTTTTGTGCTTATTGCGCTTTTTTATGGAGCGATGGATGCAGTTAATTACTGCTTTTTCAGGGAATGCTCTGCAAATCTGAAAATGGG
>JAFRYG010000163.1 GCA_017441205.1 Pseudomonadota bacterium | reverse complement strand
TAGAACGTCGCCGGCTTTTTTTGTTTTTGGTGCGCGTCTACGTCGTCGCTTCGTCGTTCGCGTGCCAAGCACGCGTCACTCCTTGCCTCCTAGTATCCATCGCACCAAAAACAAAAAAAGTTTGTAGCTTTGAGGTATTTGGGGCGTTACGCGACCACATTGGGTCGCCCTTACACAGAGACGTTAGACAAAACGTCTTTGTCAGCCGGTGTGGCTAGTATCCATCGCACCAAAAACAAAAAAAGCTCATTCAGCATTATGCATTATGCATTAAGCATTCTGCATTCAACATTATGCATTATGCATTATGAATTATGCATTTAGCATTATGCATTCAATTCAGCATTCATCATTCAGCATTATGCATTCAGTATTCAGCATTCAGCATTGAAATTTATATAAATTCAGTTGGCAATTCGTGCATCTACAGATAAAATCTGATTGGATTAAAAAGCGCAGGCTTTTTTTATCGGAGTTAATTCATGAGTGAGATCGTCTTTTACGATGCCAATCCAACCGTTCGGACAATTCTGTCGGAACAATTTTCGACCTATGGTCTGAAACTCGTTACCCTTCAGGGACTGGACAAGGTCGAGGATGAACTCAAAAAATGCAATCATCCGGTCATCATTGTTCTGGATATGTCGCGCGAGCCAGAGATGCTTCCAAAGCTGCAGGCCATTGTGCCCCAGTATATTCGTGCGCCCGAACGATGCATTCTGACTTCGGTTCAGCCAACGGCCCTCGCTCCCTATCTTCCCAAACAGCTCGATGACTGCTTCTTTAAGCATGTCGTGGAACGTCCTTTTAAACGTCTGGATTTTATCCATTTTTTCGATACCGTCGTTAAGCCTTATCTGGCAGGTTCCAAAAGTGTACAGCTCGAACCGGCTTCCCTGGTCAACTCAAGTGTATCGCAGATCATTGTGGATGATGTTCAGCCCCGGATCGACAGCCATCTCACTCATGAAGTCGAGGAAATCGTTCAAAGTACTTCGAATGCCGTCGCTCTCGATAAGCTTAAGGAAGATGCCAGGGAAAAGGAAAATGCCAGGGAAGATGACTCTTCCCAATCGATGCGTCTGGAAAAACGCATCTCTCGCCGTTCACGTTCCCGCATCCAGCGTTCGGTACCGTCACCAGCCAGTACATCGTCTTTCCCACAGGCCGTTCCCAAGGAATCTTCCGGACCGGTTCGCGAAAATAGTGCTCCGGCTTATGCAGGGCGTCGCGAAAGTAACGCTGCACTTCGTGCTGTTTCGAGAGTTTCCCGCGAAAACAGCGCTCCCTCTCATACAGGAAGCCGGCGCGAAAGCAGTGCCCCCGGATACGTCCCGACGCGTTTTCCCCGCGAAAGCAGTGCCCCCGGATTCGTGCGCAGTACTGCCGAATGTCCTCCGCCATCGCAGCCTTCTTTTCAGTCAGTCCCGGCTAAATTCAATCCGCCTCAGCCTGAGCTGGATGTGGTAGCAGATGATTCGATGACGACTGATTTCGGTACGATTAAACCCCGTCAGGCTGCTGCAACACCTATTGTCAATCCGTATCTTCGGGCACTGCCTGGCTTGGCAGCACTGCAGCGTATCGAAAATTCCATCTCCGATACCATCGCAGAATTCAGCGACGAAAATACACACATCGTTGCTCCTTTCTTTTCTCGGATTCCCACCGGAAGCGTTACTGCTCCCGATGTTTCGGCGAATGCCCCTGCTCAGCCGGAACATGATATCCAGTTTCCTTTTCAGTTCAGTTCTTTTCTGAATATGCTGCGGCAGAGCCTGATCCGACGAACACATAGTACGCTCGTTTGTACCTTCGATGAACAGCAGATCATCATTTTTATTCACGAAGGAAGCGTTTCGTGGATTGAACTCATTACCCGGAATGAAATTCCAGGTGCCGAATCCTACTTTAAATCGATAGATAAGGATATTCATATCCCCGTCAAGCAAGTCCTTTCGCTCGTGCAGCAAAATAATTCCGTCCCCCGGGCCTTTTCTATCGTCAATGCCGATATTCAGGCTTATATGCTCGCCGAACGCCAGATACGCAAAGGCATTGCCTGGCTCCGCATCTTTGAATCAAAACCGTGCCGCCTCTATCCGGATATTCCTGCACAATGGAAAGATCTCTCTGAACAGCGCCCCGTCAATGATGTGGATATTTTTCCTCTGCTCTTTGAAGATATTCGCAGCAGCGAAGAACTGGTCGTCGTCCCTGACAGCTTCGAATTTTACAGATTTTGTCGTCGCCCATGCCGAACCCCGTGGAATACTTCTGTGCAGCTCAATAAGGAAGAGCAATCCTTGCTCAATTTGCTCGGTAGCCCCAAGTCAATTGCTGAACTCAGACGCACTGGAAGAGCGGAAATATCGGCTGCACTGTATCGTCTGGTCATGTTTGAATTCGTCGATTTGGTTAAATAGCTGTTTTGTATATATTTTCAGGGGGCTCGCTATTATCTCCGATAATACGCTCGCTTTGCACGCCGCTATTTTCTGTCGAAAATACGCGGCGTGATCTGCCTCTGGGGATTGCCATGAATCGACGGCTGGAATTGATGGGAAATGATGTAGTTTTTGAATAGCCGTGTTTACTTATATTGGCTTACATTAACCTACATTAACCTACATGTAGGTAATACACTTCAAGCTAACCTAAGGGTTACCTCTGCTCCCATTCCCACCCGCCGACTCGCCGTCCAACCCAAAATACGCACGGTCTTGGCACACTGCTCCCTTTCCGATTAGTACAATCGTAAAAAAAGAGCATCCCAATGTGCCTGGCATGCACGACGCTGCGCTGTCAGGTTCCGCGTCCGGAAAACATGACTACGCGATCCGCCCCATCGGATGTTCGCACATTATGTTTGGGATACACTTTTCATTATATAAATCCGGATAAATACATCATACCTCCCCAAAATACCGGAAGGATCATTCCTTCACCCAAATGATGCCATCGGGGATGATTTTGTTTCACCCGGATGTACGATTTTTTTTTTGCTCTGTATGAAAAGCGTGTTGAGAAGCTCCGTGCTCCAAACTCCAGGCTCATCATGGTTCAGTCCTGCGCAATTTGCCCCGGACTGTGCATTATGTTAAGTAATGTACGTACGTCAGGCTTTGGCGTTCTTTTTTTAATGTGTTTGTCATTGAATGTTCGACTCAGCTTTTGGGATAAATAATGATGGTTTCCTGGCGTAAATTCTGGATGATGACCGTACTCGCAGTTTTTCTGTGGAGTGGTTTTGGAGCAGATGCTTTTGCCGCACCCAAAAAGAAGAATCGTCCAGCCCCAAAAGATACGATTACCTACGTCGTTCAAAAAGGTGACAGCGTCGACAAAATCGCCAAGAAGTACGATGTCCGCGGCGATGATATTGCCCGTTGGAACAATTTGTCGGACGTTTCGCGGATTAAAATTGGCCAGAAACTTCGCATCCGCGTTCCCAAGGGGAGTGTTGTAGCCTCTGCCGGCGACAGCAAGGGGGGCAAGGGTGCAGCTGCAACCACAACCATCACTCAGAGCGTCTCCTATGTCGTAAAGAAAGGTGATAACCTGGGCAAAATTGCCAGAAAGACCGGTGTTTCTGTCGAAGAGCTCAAGAAAAACAACGCCTTTTTGCGCAAAAATCCAGACAAACTGCGCGTCGGCCAGACGATCATCCTTAAAATTCAGCGCTTCGATGGGGCAACGGGCGTTTCGCGTGGGCTCGCCAACAACGGATCACTTTCGGGAGGCATTCAGCTCAAGGATGGTCCGGGGTATATTGTCCGCAACGCCAAGCGCAGCTATGGTACTGCATTGACGGTGGGGTTGATCATGGACACCATGGCTGCTTATGCAGCCAGGTTCCCGAAAGCTCCGCGCTTTGGCATCGGCGATCTTTCCGTCGAAAAGGGCGGAAAACTGGCTCCCCATCTTTCACATCAGTCCGGCCGCGATGTCGACATCAGTTTTATTCATAAAAGCAACAAAGAGACGCCGGGATTTACCCGCATGAACGGGACGACGCTCGATATCGAGAAAAACTGGTTTGTTCTTGATCATTTCCTCAAAACAAAGAAAGTTCAATATATATTTATAGATTATGATTTGCAGAAGTATTTCTATGATTATGCAAAATCGCACGGCTATAGTGATAAAGAACTGTTTGGTATGATTCAGTATCCGAATGGCAAGAAGAGCTATAATGCGATCATCCGCCATTCCAAGGGACATGCGGATCATTTCCATGTCCGGTTCGTCTGCGCTGCGACCGACAAAGACTGTCATTGATATATTATCAGCTTTGCCGGAACCGGTTTTATAAAACGAACCGATCGGTTAAATCCTTCGTCACGATAGATACGAACGCCTTTGAATTATTGTAAGCTGAGCTCTTAAAGCATCATGATGACTATCAATAATCCGAGTACAGTGAGTAACAAAGCTGTAGCGATTATGATGATTACTGCGATGCCGGGGGGATTTACAGACCCCGGCTGTTGCGTTCGCGGGTATGGATTGTTCGGTTTGGGCGACCACAAATCATTCGAATCGTTATGATTAAGCCAATCCTCGTTGTTTTTTTCATTCCAGGACATGATATTTCCTTTATTGTTGAGCTTTAGGGAATTTCTATTTTTTTGAGGGGGCAGCGCCCCCTGCGGCGCTATTTGCAGGCAAATACGCGCCTACCTCCTATGCGGGGGGGCCCGCAACGCCCCGCTTTACATAATCCAAACAATTCGCCTCAGTTCGCAAGGGGCCATTATTTACTAACCAATAATGCCTAACAACTTCCTGTTATTGCAATGATTCCGAATAGCCATGATTGGTATTCATCACAATCACTGCGCCGCCATGGACGGCGGCGAGAGGCGAGGGAGGCATGTCCATGGATGGACATTCGACCCGCAACTACGATTGCCAAAAGAAGCGTGCGGGGGGCCGAGAGTTTTAGCGTTCGGTGAACGGTAAAACTCGCAGAGCCCAGTGAACAAAGGCTAATCATGAGT
>JAFRYG010000162.1 GCA_017441205.1 Pseudomonadota bacterium | reverse complement strand
TCTGACGGTCTCAATAAGGCGCTGTAACTGCATATTTCATCCTTGATGCGCAAAGGGACTCACCGTGAGTCAAAGCCTTTTACCAAAGTCAAGGACATTTTTAAATGCGGTAGCCCTGCCGATGTAGGTGTATTCTCTTGAAACGATAGGGTTCTCTGGAGTAATAAGAGCATTTTCGTCGGCTGCCATCGCAGCCGCGATAATTTTGACTACGAAGGAGATAAATAAAGATGTTGGACGTCAAATATGTCCTTGCGAACCTCGATAAAGTCATCGAAGGCCTGCGCTTCAGAAATGCAAAAGTCGATTTTGATAAACTGCGCGAACTGAGCACCGAACGCCGCGAAAAATGCCAGCGTTACGATCAGCTTCGTTTTGAGCAGCGCCAGGCAAGTGATCAGATGCGTTCGCTCAGCAAGGAAGAAGCCGTCGAGCTGCGCAACCAGCTCAAAGCCATGAGTTCCGAACTCAAAGCCCTCGACGCCCGCCGCTCCGAGATCGACGAAGAACTCGCCCGGATGATGCTCTATATCCCGAACATTCCCGATCCCGAAGTGCCGCAGGCTCCCGACGAAGAAAGCAACCGCGAAATCCGCCGATGGGGCACCCCAAAAACATTTGCCTTTGAACCCAAGGATCACGCCGATCTCGGCGAAGCTCACAAAATCCTCGATTTCGAACGCGGTACCAAGGTTTCCGGTGCCCGCTTCACTTTCCTCAAAGGTGATGCCGTTCGCCTCGAACTCGCACTGATTCAGTTCATGCTCGACTGCCACGCCGAGCGCGGATATGAACTCGTCATACCGCCATACATCGTCAACCGAGCCTCCATGACCGGCACCGGACAGCTGCCCAAATTCGAGGAAGATGCCTACAAAACCAACGAAGACATGTTCCTGATTCCGACCGCAGAAGTCCCGGTCACAAACCTGCACCGCGACGAACTGCTCACTCCGGATCAGCTCCCCATCAAATACGCTGCCTACAGCGCATGCTTCCGCCTCGAAGCCGGCAGCTACGGCCGCGACACCCGCGGAATCATCCGCCAGCACCAGTTCGACAAAGTCGAGCTCGTCAAATTCGCCACGCCCGAAACGAGCGAAGCAGAGCATCAGTCCCTCGTCAACGATGCCGAAGAAATCCTCAAACGCCTCGAACTGCCGTATCGCGTCATGCTGCTCTCGGCCGGTGACATGGGATTTTCTGCCCAGAAATGCTACGATCTCGAAGTCTGGCTGCCCTCGCAGAACTGCTACCGCGAAATCTCCAGCTGCTCCAATTTCGGCGACTTCCAGGCTCGCCGCGCCAACATCCGTTACCGCACGCCCGAAGGCAAGGAAAAGACCGCTTTCGTGCACACGCTCAACGGCTCCGGACTGGCCGTCGGCCGCACCCTCGTCGCAATCCTCGAAAATTACCAGCAGGAAGATGGACGCATTCGCGTTCCCGAAGCACTGAAGCCATATCTGAAACGTGATTTTATTGGATAAGCCCGGCCTATTGACTGGCTTTTAGCCAGCCAATACGGCCAGGGGCCGGCGCTATTGGGCATGCCCAATACGCTCCGGCGCTTTGTGCCCAGGGTTCATCCGCAAATGCATAAGTCCCGCCGCTCATGCCGCGTATGCGGCAGACAAATTCTTGTCATGCAGCACAGATAATGCAGCACGAATCAATCCCCGGTAATGACGGGCTTTTTTCAGATCCACTCTCCGAATTTCCCATCTGTTAATCATGGCCAAAAAAAAACAGCGAAGCACCGATGAACCCATTCAGCTCGATATGTCAAAAGGATTTGGCAACGGCGCATTCTCAAGCCTCAAATCCCTCAAGGAAATGAAAAAATCCGACGAGGATGAAGCCCGAAAACGCGAAAAACAGCGCGAAGAACAGGAACGTCTCAAACGCGAAAAACAAATGGCCGATATCCGGGATTTTCGCTTCACAGAAGCCGATCTCAATGATGATTCGAGCATGTCTGATGCCGAAATCTTCTACGCATCCATGAAACAAATGGATGACAAGGTCGACATCTATCAATCGAAATTCAACGTCAAGGAAAAGCCCAAACCCCAGACTGCAAAAGAAAAAGACGACAATGAACACCTGACGATGACGGATGAAGAACGGGAATTTGCCCTGTTCACACAGGAAATGGCCATTTCCAACGTCAAGCGCATGGCCCCGCCTCCCAAACCCGTCCACAAAGTCCGCAATAAAGGAAAATACCTGAAAACTGCCGATGAACTCAAAGACAAGGATCTCGTTTCGGTCGATCCGGCCCCCGATTCACAGCAGCCCGGCATGAAAACAGATTTTGTCGCTCCACAAATTGCAGTCACTCAAATCGAAAAGGGCGACGATATCATTGAACATCCCGACATCAGCGAAGCCATTACGGCATCACAAAAACAGCTTCTGCACGATGTCAAACGGTATGAATCGCGCTATGGCATGGTCATTACGCTCAAGCTTCGCGGAATGACGCTCAATGCTGCGATGGCAAGAACCGACGATTTTATCGCCGCCTGCCTCCGTGATTCCAGGCCCTATGCCCTGATCATCTGCGGAAAAGGACTGGGCAGCGCAGGCGAACCCGTCATCAAAAACAACATTATTAATATGCTCCGATCCGACAAGCGCATTACTGAATATGCTCCCGTACTGAACAGCGACGGAGATTTCGGTTCGGTGTATGTTTCTTTCAAAAGGAACCAATAATCAACTATGAGCCAGAAAGACCTGATCAAGGCAATTCAAACTTCTGACGAATCGCTCTTTAACGAACTTATCAGCAACAAAGCCAAATCCCTCGATGCCGCGAGCTTTAAGGGAGCACAAATCGGTGCCATGACCATTCATACCATCGATTGCAGCAATACCGAATGGGAAGCATGCCTCTTTGATGGAACGACTTTCGATGGTGTCAATCTCCAGGGGGCTTTCTTCAATGGATGCTCCTTCCATGGATGCAAATTCACCAAAACCATTCTGGCAGAAGCCTCCTTTGATGGTTGTGTATGGCAAAAATCCAGCATCACAGATGCCGAAGATCTCGAAGCCGCCGAAATTACCAACTGCCAGTTCAAGGAATGCATCTTCCAGAACCTGCATTTCGTCGATGGCACACTGGAATCCTTGACCATCGCCTCCGGTAAAATGGAAAACATTTCAGGCATTGCGGAACTGCGCTCTGTTGCACTCCGAAATGTGGAAATCGACAATTTTGATACCTCCGAAATGACCGTCTCCGCCTGTACGGCCAGCGGCTGTACGCAAATTCCGGGAAATTTCGTCCTGAGCGAAGGGAAAAGACGCCGCGTTTAATACCGGCATTCCACACCACATTGGATTCAGAATGCATCAGTTCAAGTTTCAATGCGATTACAAGTATTATATCATCAGAATCTGCACCATTCTGCTCACGATGATGACCATAGCGGGCTGCGCCACAGAGCAAAGTCTGGAATCTTCCCGCATAAGAAACTGGCCTTTTGCACAATCCGGTACTCAGACCCCCAAAGCCACATTCATTCCCAAAGGTCTGTACATTACAGGGCTGACCGGCAACAATTCATTTGCCCCCGACACATGGGTCCGCATCGTACCCGGCCAGCAGTGGCCTGCCGAAGAACCCCGTCCGACACTGTTCGTGGGCAGAGTCGCCGAACGCCAAAAAACATCGGCAAGAATTGAGCTCCTTGCACTGCAGGAAGGCATCCGGGAACATAATCCCGGATTCGAAGTCTACGAAATGACTCCGAATATTGCCCAGTCTCTCCATGCCATTACCAAGAGACTGGTATTTCCGGCAGCCATCCCTGACGGCGATGAAATCATCACGACGTATTCCGATACAGAGAATGTCATTGGCAACGAACTCTATGCTGCCGTCGATGTCAGCCGTCCTTCGTCAGGACAAAGACTTGCCGCTCAGGCTACTGCTCTCATGAAAGCAATGCCCGACACAGCCGGTGCCATGCACCTGACAAAAATCTCCGGTCATGTCCCGCAAAATGCCGCATTCGTCCTTCTGGACGCCCCGATGGAACCTGCGTTCGATGTCAGAATTCAGATCGCTTCAGGCAATAATCAACAAGCCATCGAAAGCAAAATAAAGCAACTGCTTTCCGGAAACCTCCCGGGCATGGATCATATTCGAATCGCCCAGTCCCCCAAAACACTGAATCTCAATGACGCGATTCTTTCACTGGGAAGTGTTCAGACCGATACACTCGAAATTATCATCACCAGCTTCGACAAGCAGATCGCCATGGCAGACCAGGGGCTTCGCGTTACGGATTCTCCATGGACCGTCGTTCTGGATGACGACGATCCCGAACCAGCTGCCATCGCCGCGGTATCGCGCGCTCTCGAAATGCTCGGTTACCCCGCATCCAACGCATGGATGCTCGAACAATTCATGGCCGGTACCGACAGCGTAACCCGTAAAGCAGCTCTTGCCCCGGCTCTTGCCGCTGCTTACCAGACGATAGGCCGAGGAGACTGGGCCTTTGAGATCGCACTGGAACTCAAAGGATATACATCGACAGCCTCCAAAAAGAACAAACTCAGACTGCTTGCATCGATTGCGGCCATTCTTTCCATGTCTGGCAGAACCAGTGAATTTCCGAATTTTTTCGATGAAATCAATGCCGGCTTATCCAGTCTCTCTTCACCATGGAAAAGGCTTTTTGCCCATGCAGCAGCAAAAGCCGATAACCTCCCCAAAGCAAAGGAATACTTCCGTGCCGCAAAGCACGCATACTGGACTGAATACGATCAGATGCTTGCATGCGCAGCTCTGGCAGATGAAGAAGAATGCCAGGAAGGCATAGAGCAGTCCAAAACAGAAATCGGCAGACTCTGGTTCAGAATTTTTTCACCTCAAATCGTCGAAAAAACAGCAAAGCTCCTGGAACTTGCCAATCGAATTGATGAAATCGGCGCTCCCTATCCCGCATATCACCTGTGGTTCGACCGGATTTCAGAAACAGCACAGGACGATCCCGGCAAAACGCTTCTCAGAAACACTGCGCTTTATGCACGTAAGGCCCAGAATAACCGGCTGTATCTTTCCATGATGATGCATTATCTGTTGAATCAGCCGTTTGATTCAGAGAGTTCCGGCGAGGTCATCAAGGAACTCACGGCACTCGATCTGAGGGAAGATATTGCAGAATTATGCATGTCGGGGGCTTTGACCGGCACACTCGACGAATCCATTCATCTTCTCAGTGCTGCCGTTGAATTATACCTGTCCATCGGAGACGCAGAAAATGCAGCCATCGCCCTGGCACGTCTTTCGCGAAAATACACCGAAGCCGGACAGGAATCCAAAGCTGCAGAATACATGAACCGCGCACAAAAATTTGGCCGGGATTCGCGCCAAAAAGAAGTCCTGCAGGCCCTCAGGGGAGATTCAGAAATTGCTGAACAATGATCTGTCAGACACAGCAGCCAGGGCAGAGTGCAAAAGACTGCTCATCGTCATTTCCTCCCAGCGCAGCCACCAAAATCGCTGGTTCAGTCAGGATTCATCCGGAACGGTTGAATTCGATGAAAATTCCGCGTTTGCAATGGGAATGAATGCCTTGTTTCGTTATGCACGCGGCGAAGCTGTTCCACCTGCCATCGTGATGGATTTTCTGGATGATCTCCTCAAACTCATGTTTTGCGGCCTCGCCAACAATACGATGGCTCTGCCGCCGTTCAAGCGCATGAGCGATCGGCCATGGGCCGTTGCATGGCGTCTGGCCGAACTCCGCCTGGCATTCGAAGGCCATGAATTCATGGATGCATCACAACTCGCTCATCTTCTCGGCGTCCCGCAAAATAATATCTCCACCCAGTTAGTGGATGCAGGTTATGAGCCTGACCAGCCCATTCCCGAAGCATTCCTCAAAGATGTCTACAATACACTTAAAAATATTTCACAAAACCAAGATTAAAAGCTATTAACTTGCGGTCTGAAGGTAGGTATGATATGCTACCACAGCTTTTGTTTTGCAAATTGCAAACATCTTGTTTCATGAAAATTGAGGATTGAGTATGAGAAAAGTTCTAGTCGTTGATGATAGCAAGACCATCCGTACAATGTGTGAATGGATTTACAAAGGTCTGGAAGATCATCTTCTGACAGCAGACTCAGCAGACGCAGCCCGTCAGATCATTTCCCGTGAATCACCTGACGTCGTTGTTGTCGACTATACTTTACCGGACATGGATGCATACGAATTCGTGTCATCCATTAAAGATCTCGCTCGCGTCATCATGCTCGGAGGTCAGTTTGCGCCATTTTCTGAATCCAAAGCCACTGCATCCGGTGCTGTCGCTGTCATTCAGAAACCATTCAAAACAGCGGAATTCTTCGAAGCCATTGATAAAGCCATGAGCGCAGAGAAAGCTGCAGCTCCGGCAGAAGAGCTTTCTATCTCGCTGGGAACAACTGAAATGCCGGCTCTCGTCAGCGATCATTTGCCCGAATCCCCCGTGGCCGAAAGCATCAAAGAAGAAGCCGAGCATCATGAGCCCGCACAGCCTACGACGTCTTCCGTTCCTCCTATCGGCGGCTTCGTTGCTCCCGCCTCTCGTCCGGCTCCCATCTCATCCTCTCATCCCAGAATCGCTGCAGGCGAAATGCAGGCACAGTCTCTCGCTCCAGCCCCCGTCTCCAATGCATCCATCTCCCCATTTGGTGGATCAAAGCGGTTCAATTTCCCGGGCCAGTCTTCCCAGAGTGCACCTACATCAGATTCTCCTGCTGTTTCGCAGTTCGGAGGGGCCAGTTCGCCGGGAACGGTTTCTGCCTTCTCTACGGGAAAAACTCACAACAGTGCAATGATTCAGTCTGCATCCTCGCAGCCCGATCGCGCCACGCCAAAATCTCCAATCAGTGCCGCACCCACAGCGCAGCCCGGTGAACAGCCTCAGGTTCAGATCGACCCGGCAGTGCTCAGAGCAGAAGTCATTGCGGCAGTTAAAAGCCTCCTTCCGGCAATCGTCAACAGTTACCTGAAAAAACTCATTCAGGCCGAGGTCAAACCTCAGCTCCAAAACTGGGTCGATACCAGAGTCGAAGCTCTCATCAAGAAAATGACACAACAATAGTTGTAATATCTTCTCATCCTTAAATGCCGCGTTATGCATAGACAAAGGTTCTGGCTCAACGCGGCTTTTTTTTCATCCATGACGCTCTACCCCTTCGTATCGCCAGTCATTTGCTGCATATTGATATGCACATTTGCTGCGCAATCATTCGCACAGTCCAACGATCATAGCGCGACGCCGGTTCCTGCGGATACATCCATATCTGCCGGTACTTCTGACCATTCGAACATCAGAGCAGCCTGGTTTGAACCGTCTTCACTCAGCAGCTGGTTCAATATCGTTCAGAAAAATGCCAACCAAAACTACCTGAATGAATTCTTCCAGGCACAGAACTATACTCCCCCAAATCGTACTTTTGCGCTCATTGCACCCATAAAAACCGACAATAACAAGGTGCAGATGCAATACTTTTCGTATGGTGACACCGCATTCGTCTATTCCATGACGCCAGATGGTCAGCAGCGATACTGGCCGGCTTCAACCGTAAAACTGACTGCCGCAGTTCTGGCTCTGCTCAAACTCAGGGAATTCGGTCTTACAAGCCAGGCAAACGTTCAAATCGACGATATCGAAGGCCATTACGACAATACCGTCGAAAAACTCTGCCGCGATGCCATTATTCCAAGCAGCAATACTGCCTACAACCGCCTGATGGAAATCGCCGGATTCGATGACATCAATGATCGCGTCCTGCCAAAGGTATTTCACTTCCCAACTACAGTCATGCAGCGCAGATATGCGCGCAAACATCCAGATGACAATCTGAGGTATTCACCGCAAATAGCATACCGCGAAGGCGATACAACCGGCACCATCCCCGCCCGGCAAAGTGCAGGAACAAAACGTCCGCAATGCCCGCGCGAAGCCAACTGCACGACTCTGGCTGAACTTGCCGAAGTCATGTTCAGAGTCATGATGCACGACTATCTCCCGGCTTCCTATCGTTTCGATTTGACAAAAAACGATATCAGTATGCTCCAGCGCATGCTGCTCAAAGCTCCATCATGCATCGGCCGGGGCACGGCTTCCGCTATGGGAGAAAAAACGCTCATCTACAACAAGGGCGGAAAAGTCATCGGCGACGACAGACTGGAAATAGCTTTCGTTTCCTCCCCCGACAAAAAAGAACGCTATCTCATCGCCCTGTCCGTCCCCTATCATACAGATGTCGAAACCGACACAAACAAACTCGCACAAATGCTCATCACTGCGGTGCAGAAGCAGGCATCGCCTTTTTAATAGCTTCGATCATCTGATCGTGCGTCTGCTCAATACTGGCAGCAGCATCGATCACCGTGATATCTTCAAGCTCCGAAAGCTTTACCTGATACTCATAGGCGTGCCACCGCAGTTCCCGAATGTGCGGATCATCGGGAAACGGCTCCTGCTTGATGCTGGCGCGCTCAAGCACGGTTTCGTACGGAAGCCAGAGTAAAAAGGAAACATCCGGCTTGGGAAATGCCAGTGAAATCGTCTTGAATATCGATTCACTCCAGACATAATCGGGATATTTGAAGATCAAATCCAAACAGCCATCCCGGACGTAGCGATCACAAATCACAACATCGTACTTTCGTTCAAGCATGCGCAGGCGAAGTCCCCACTGAACGGCAGAATCGAACAGTGCAGATACGATCCACAGCGGCGCAGGAACTTTCTGTTTTCCGGCAGAATTCTGCCCCTTCCCCTCAGCTTTTGGAGCAGTCCGCAATGCTTTGAGACTGGCCAGACACTTTCGGGAAAAATCCTTCACCATCTGAAATTCCCTGGAATACCCGGGGCGATACCAAAAAACCGTACAGCTCATCCCCCGCGATACAAAATACTGTTTCAATAACTCAATTTGCGTGGATTTCCCGGCACAATCCACACCCGAAACCGCAATAATCATAATCCATCCTCTTTGTATTTCCTGACGTCGAAATTCAACGCATCCCACAATATATACCGCATACTTGATACAATATCCATAAGCAGCAGACACGCCGTATGCCCGCAGGACATAGGCGTGTCATCCGGGCCGTATGCCCGCAGGGCATAGGCACGTTCAATACATTAAAAGTCCATCAGAAAAAAAGCCCCTTCATCCGCAAAGATGCGAAGGGGGACAAATCACAAATACAATTATCAAAGCAGCAGTTTTCCCTTTTCGAGCGCCTCAAATATCAGAGTCAGCCAATGAACCTCTCCCTGAACTCGTTTATACAGCGATCGATAGGATCGGAAGGTGTCCATTGTTCCGAATTCAAACGGATCGAATTTATTATTTAAAATGATCGCAAGATATTTGCCGCTGAATATGAATGAAGTATTACACTCCGCTGCATTTGCAACAGCATTCAGAGTGCCGGATATACTGTGAATATATTGTTCAACATCAAATTCCGAAGGAGATTGTTTGACATTCTTACTGCTCATATTTTGATTTGTATCATTCATAAGCCCGTTCAACTCAGCACACTTTTCAGTCATAAGATCAATATCGCCGGTTTTCTCTGCCATCTCAATTTCCTGCATCAGCACATTCATCCTGCTGATATCACTATTCGTTGAAGAAATCATACGATTCAGTTCAGCACACTTTTGCGTCAAAAGATCAATATCGCCGTTTTTTTCCAACGCCTTAATCTCATCCATCAGCTTTGACATATTCTGCATATTGGGCGTGACAACCTGTACATCCTCAATGCCGCCAATCATATTCTCAAAATCATTAGCATTTGATGCGCCGATAATACATACATCCAAAGGACAATTCAAATCCAGTATATTGGAAACCTGCGCCAGAGTTCCTGAGAAATGCAGCGGTTCCGGCATTTCCGGAATGGAAACGCGATGAGAAAGATTATATTCAGCATGGTACTTCAGTATCAGAACCTGCCCAATAAAACGCTCATAGACTCTGCTTTGTTTACCGCTCCCAACCTTTTCCTTTAATTCACAATCCAGAAAGAGAAAAGGCGTATCCTTGTACTTACCGCTGAAATAGTCATTAAAGTCCAGAGTATTCCACGAATTTTCTGCAATTTTCAGCACTCGTAGAATTTGATATACATTCTGCCCACTGCCTTCCTGATTATAAATATATTCGTGAATATAAAAGTGCTGCATCAATTCTTTTTGAATAATATTTTTCTTAAAAATGATATTTTTCTCACTTTTTAACTTGCTGACCCCCGACCAGATAATGAATGAAACAATTATCACACCGATGCCAACGGCAATCGACACAAGCGAGGAATCTGCCAACAGAGGATGAGCTTTATGCGAGTGTTTGTCGGGACAGCCGCTGGCCGCGATAATGAATCCGCCCAAACCTGTCAGGACGCCAAGCAGGCTCAAAGGCGCCATGATAAAATGTATCAAATTTAACTTAAACTTTGAACTTTTGCCGCCATCATCTCCTGAATTGGCCCCCCACGCATCCGAACCACTGCCCCACTGGTCAAATCCGCTCCCACTCCCCCACTGGTCCTGGGTTCCCCAGCCATCATCGTCAGTTCGTTTCGTCAGATAATCTTTCCTGGACCATGGTCCCTTTTGCTTTTTGCGTTTTGCAAAAATGCAAATAACGACCATTATCATCACAACCAAAAAAATGACGAACAATACGCCATATACAAAAAACCCCGAACTGTGCCTCATACGTCATTTTCTCCGACAGCAATCATTACAAATGAAGATCCATCGAAACACGCGCCCAATACTCGTTTTATGTTATCATACCCCCATCAGGATAACCATAAATTTTAAGCAGTCACCACTTCTACACTTCCTCACCACATGAATTCCTTTTCCCGAAACGCTATTCATCAACCATACAAAAATTATCAGCCCCAAATGATTTTCACTCGATAAATCAAAATTTTGCCATTCAGAATTTAAGTTGCTAATTATAGAAAGTGCGCTGTGCATACATTTGTACAGACGCAGGTTTCTAATAGACTGCAGTCTGACTGCATGTATTCAATTCACTTTCATACGGAGAAATGAGCAATGAATAAGTTTTCAGCAATATTAACCTTGCACTTGCCTGCAGTCTGAATGCATGCGGTGACAGCGACAGCAAGAGTTTTGAGTATTCGTGCAATGCCGATGGATGCACGTGCAAGGGCAATGGTGAGGAGTGCGTCAATGGCCAGCTTCTCGTCTGCAAGGATGACGTCGTAACGATAAAAGATTCCGATAAATGTACGGATAATGGCGGTAACGGCGGC
>JAFRYG010000017.1 GCA_017441205.1 Pseudomonadota bacterium | reverse complement strand
TCATACGCACTACTGCAGTTCTCTCTCTGGTTTTCTTTTCATGGGCTTGTAGCTCAGCAGGTTAGAGCGCACGCCTGATAAGCGTGAGGTCGTTAGTTCGAGTCTAACCAGGCCCATTAAGGAAGCAGCTTTCATAAGCTGCTTTTTTTTTGTACCCAAAATCAGTTCATTCTTTTTACAAACGGATTTGTTCGCAACTAACGTTGCTCACGTTTTTATGCTAAGGCGTTGGTCGTGAGGATTTTGCAAACAAAAAATGCAAAATCAAAATATTTAATAAACAGCGAAGGCCGTTAGGCCTGAGCAAATCCGTTTGTAATAAAAAAACAAAACGTATGAACGCTCACAAACCTCCCCATTTTGCCGAAATCTGCAGCATTCTCGATCAGTTTTTTCCCAACCCTGCAATACCACTTCAATTTATGGATGGTTATACGCTGCTCGTTGCCGTCGTCCTGTCTGCCCAATGTACTGACAAACGCGTCAACGAGGTTACGCCGGAACTCTGGAAATACGGCACGACACCTGCCGAAATTGCAGCCCTCGGAAGAGAAAAAATCGAAGAAATCATCAAACCATGCGGGTTGTATACGCGCAAATCACAGTCCATATTTGAATTGTCCCAAATCCTGGATACCCAATATCACGGACAGGTTCCATGCGAACGCAAGGCACTCGAATCCCTTCCCGGCGTAGGCCGAAAAACGGCCAATGTCATACTTTCGCATGTTTTTAAAATCCCCGCCTTTGCTGTCGATACCCATATCATGCGATTGGCAGGACGCTGGGGCTGGTCCAAAGCTTCGACGCCCGAAGGCGTCGAACGCGATTTGTGTGCGCTGTTTCCCGAATCCGAGTGGGAAAAAAGACACCTGCAGCTGATCTATTTTGGCCGGACCTATTGCAAAGCGACGGGCCATGATTCCAATCGATGTCCCGTATGCAGCCTGCTCATGCAAGCCTGAATTTATAAATGGATCAGACTCTCATTCGGGCGAATCTGTTCCCTGATTCTGGCGCATTTCTTCGAGTGTTGTATATTCACTGAATCTGTCGATACTCATCGATTCATAATAACGCATAACCGCGAACGGATCGGGGGCTTTGTCGTTGAAAATTGTCGTCAGTTCCTGAGCCTTTGCCTCATCTTTTGGCGTTCCAATACCGTAATAATAGCATTTGATGAGCTCCATCAATGCCCCGGAATAGGCAATTGCCGATGTCGGTACGGCTTGTTCCGGCTTAAATACGCGATTGAGATACCAGAATCCCTTGTTCTCATTCCGGGATGTCCCCTGACCATATATATACATTAATCCAACGACGAGCTGAGCTTCTTTGTGCCCCTTATCTGCAGCAGCTTTCAGGTATTTGAATGCTTTGCTGATATGATGCAGTCCCGCCTTAAGGTAAACCATCCCCAGACAAAAGTCGACGGTTTCGGAAGCCATGGGCTCATTCATGAGGTCATCCATGATTTGCTTTTTACTTCTGATGCGCTCTTCTTCCAGCTCTTTGATAATACGCTTTCTCTCTTCTGAAATTGTCTTTTCTGATTCATTGGGAAGGTGCTGAATATCATTCAAATAATAATTTCTCGTGTAGTCCGGGTCTGTGTTATCGAGGCATTTTCCGTAAAAACTGTTGCATACCTCATTCAATGAGCAATCCATATTCGATTTGCATGTCCTTTCGTCCTCAAATGTCTGTTTCTCCCTGTTACTACCTCTAAACCAGCACTCACATTTCTCTCTGCCGTCCATCAGACGTTTGTTGGCAATACCGAAGCCAGCCGGGCAGGGCGGACTTCCGCTGCAAGGCAATTTGGCGCGTTTGCCATCCGGAATCCACTTGCCTTTGCTGCATTTCATTCCCGGTTTGATTACTCTTGGAGAACATTCGCCATCGGCACATACCTTGTCATTCTCAAGACATTCGATACATTGTCCGTGATGACAGAATGATTCGTTCGGGCAATGCGTATTGTTGGTACATTTGACATTATCCGGATTCTTACATATTTGTATATATGCTGTAGTGGCCGGATTATTGAGCGCACATATTTCATTTTGTTTGCAGTCGTTGTCGTTCATGCAGATATCGGCATTTTTCGGCAGTTGATTCTTAATTTCCGGAAAACTGAACAGATCGCCCCTGACTTCTATGGCCTCTGAAAGCTCTTTGCCCATGGGACACGTCCACGGAAAATCATGGCATACTGTCTTCTGATTTTTTATATATGATGATACATTCTTTTTATATATTTTCTCCCTGGAGTTTGAACGCAATGCATTGATTGGCATGCCGTTCAGACATACGGCACGGTTTTCGATACAATTCTTAGGATATATCATGCAATAATCTTTTGCATTCACAAGGGATTCAGTCTTTGACGCGGCATTTTTACAGATCGCTCTGATGCTGCCGCGATAATATTCATCTGTTTGTTCAGGATCTGAATCTTCATTTGCATCCTGGGCCATTGCCAATGGTGAATACAAAAATGCTGATAGTATGAAGGTCATAATCATTCGTAGCGCTGACACTTTATAATTCATTATTGATATTGTCATACATTGGTTATCCATTTTCTGTTCTCCATAACTCACTATTGATCTCCGGATACTGCCTATGCATTCATCACATCTGCATTCATCACATCCTCGTTTTAAAGCAAATAGCTCTTCTGTTCAACGCTTTTGAATTCAATTCAGCGTTTTTGTGGAGTGCTCGCCTATTGCATACGGCTCGCCGGCGTGGCTTTTTGCCTGCGGCAAATACGCCACGCCATATATTTTGTTGAATTGCATATGAAAATACATTTTCGCACAAAAAATGATGCATGCTTTTTTTTATTGCATCCATTTTTGCTATCATCCATAAAGTTGCTGCTTACCCATGCTCGGGTATGGCAGTTTAATGAGTATTTGTCATTTTGAACACCAAACAGAAGGAAGATAGTAATGAGAAAATTCTTTGTTTTGGCCGCTTTTGCTGGAATCTGCTTTGCTGGCGGCAATGCTTTTGCGTGCCCGTGTCATGAACATGCTGCCGATAACAATGCGCCTGCTGCAGCAGCGGAGCATCATTGTCAGCATGCTGATGGCGCTGCAGCCTGTAATTGCGCAAAAGACGGCAAAGCCTGTGACTGCGCAAAAGACGGCAAAGCCTGTGACTGCGCAAAAGACGGCAAAGCCTGTAATTGCGCAAAAGACGGCAAAGCCTGTGACTGCGCAAAAGACGGCAAAGCCTGTGATTGCGCAAAAGACGGCAAAGCCTGCGGATGTGGTAAATAACAGCTCTTGTCTTAAAACAGGGAATTGTCCGGATCTTTTCTGGGACTTACCGGACCTTCCCTGGACTTATTGATTGAACCGGTTTAGGGGGGGGTGGTGATTTTGCATACATGTAGTATAATGTAGTTATAATATACCCGGTAACCAAGGGTTACCTTGCTCCCTATTCCCACCCGCCGACTCGCCGTCCTAACCCAGATTAACAGCGAATTTGCACACTGCTCCCTTTCCGACAATGCGTGTCGTAAAAATGAGCATCCGATGTGCTTGGCGTGTACGGAACAACAGCATTATGTCTCGCGTCCGAATACAATAGTGCTGTAAACCTCCCCTCGGTTGTTCGTACATTATGTAAGGCAGGGATGATTCTCTGTCAGATGAAGCCGGATGGATACATTTGATACCCCACGTCTGTTGGAAGGAGCATTCCTTCGTACACATGATGCCATCCATGCGGCATTTGTTTCAGTTTGATGTACGATTTTTTTTTACTGGGTTCATTATTCTGAGTGATTGTGGCAGCAAAATTCTTGTATTTTTTGTTTATGTTCACGCCGTATTGGGGGGATCAATGTTGGGAGCGAGGTGTTATGAAAATAATCTTCATTTCTTGAATGTGACTGACTCCATTCCAGCGGAGTCCGGTCCGGATTGTTTGAGTGGATTGCTTTAGCGGGGGGATGCGTCATCCAAGGCAGTTCTCGTTGATAAAGATGTCGTTTCGGCAAAATTCCTTGTGGGTAAATGCAGCGATGAAGAGGATAAGGCTGGCTACAGTGACGATTCCTGTGCATGCAGCTCGTACCCCCATGTTCCCGCTGTTCCTGCTCATACTGAGTCTTGCCGGAATCCTCAAAATGCGCCGGCGCGTATGAAATAGCGACGGCCAGCGAGCGTAGTGCCCGTCAGGCACTAGCAAGCGCAGAACAAAATTCAAAATCATTGACATTCCCAATAGAGAGGCATAGAAACACACTGCATTTGGGCGAGAATATCGCTCAAATAGCCGGGGTGGCGAAATGGTAGACGCAGGAGACTTAAAATCTTCTGTCCCCTGAGGACGTGCGGGTTCGATTCCCGCTCCCGGCAATGGAACTTAGCCGCTGAATGCGGCTTTTTTTGTCGCAGCACGCTATGGTATTTCCGCTGAATTCACTCAATCCGCCCCAAAGAGATGCCGTCACCTATTGCGGTCCAAAGCACTGTCTGATACTCGCCGGGGCAGGAAGCGGAAAAACGCGCGTGTTGACGCACAGAATTGCTTGGCTCATCTCGCAGGGCGTGGCACCGGCATCCATTCTGGCCATCACCTTTACGAATAAAGCTGCCCGTGAAATGAAGGAGCGCGCGCTGGCACTCATTCAGTGCGGCGATAATGCGCCGCCGCAGTTGTCGACATTCCATGCCTTTGGAGCGCGCTTTTTAAGACAATATGCGGCCTATGCCGGCCTTGAGTCGTCATTTTCCATCTATGACGAAGCCAACCAGAAGTCGCTCGTCAAGAAGATCATGACGCAGCTCGCTCTGATTGGCGCGCCGGCCAGTGAGCTGACGGAGTCGGATAACAAGAAATCCAATCAGATCGTTGCCGAAACGATGTATACGATCATGAGCTGGAAGGAAGCCGGCACGAACATTGATGCAGCCAGATCCGAAGCCAGAACGCGCGAAATGCAGAATATTGTCAATGTGTATGAGCAGTATGAGAAACAGCTTCTGGCCAATAATGCCGTCGATTTTGCCGGACTGCTGCTCAAGCCGCTCGAGATACTCAGTAATTTCGCAAATGTGCGCGATCGCATTCAGGCGCGTTACCGCCATATTCTGGTCGATGAATTCCAGGATACCAATTCTGTTCAGCTCAATCTTCTGGGTTTGCTGTGTGGTCCGGGGACGCAGCTGACCGTCGTCGGTGACGATGATCAGTCCATCTATACGTGGCACGGCGCGGATCCGACTGCCATCCTTGAGTTTTCGCAGCGTTTTGGTCCCAGTGAAGTCTTTAAGCTCGAACAGAATTACCGTTCGACAAAGCCCATTCTGTCGTGTGCTGGAAATCTCATTGCCTTTAATGAAAAGCGAACCGAAAAGCGCCTGTGGACCGAGCAGGAAGGCGGAGAACCGGTTCATGTTCGGGCATACGAATCCGACTGGGATGAAGCCAGTGACATCATTCAGCAGATCATCCAGAGGCACCGGACGCAGGACATTCCATGGCAGAATATTGCCATATTGTATCGCAAGAACAATCAGTCCGTCAGTTTTGAGCGCGAATGCACGCATCATGCGATTCCCTATCAGATCATTGGTGCGACGGGGTTTTATGAGCGCGAAGAAATACTGGATTTGATGGCCTATCTGCGGATTCTGGTCAATCCGGCCGATATGATTGCATTTCGGCGAATCATCAACAAACCGGCCCGGGGGATCGGCGAAAAAACGTGTGACAAGCTCATCGAACTCATTGAAAAGAAGGCGGAATTCGGGCTGAGCCCGACGGAGTGTCTGGTCAGTACGCTGCAGGATATTGCGAGCGAAAAGTGCAAGATTCCCCGGGCGGGCAAGGCTTTGACAGCCGGAGCCCAGGCTTTGCTTGCGCTTTTTGAGCGCGTCGAAAACTGGCAGAATTGTCCGCCGAGAGAAACACTGATTGCCGTCATTGATGAGACGCATTTTATGGATCATCTGCGCAAAATCACGGCCAAAAAGAATCAGGAATATACCGAAGCCGAAGATCGCATTCAAAGTCTGCTGCAGGAGCTCGATGCACATCAGAAGCAGAGTCCGAATGATCTGCGTGGCTTTTTGGAAGATATGACGCTGATCCGTCCGGAAGCCGATGATGCGCTGCATGCGGTCAATCTGATGACGATACACAGCTCGAAGGGGCTCGAGTTCGACGCCGTCTATATTGTCGGCGTTGCCGACGGTATTTTGCCGCTCGAACGCGGTGGATGCAGGGATGTAGAAGAAGAGCGGCGGCTCATGTACGTGGCGATGACACGGGCACGGCATGTTCTGACGCTTTCGTATGCTCAGATGCAGCACGAATACGGACGCATGACCACTCAGGCTCCGAGCCAGTTTATCGACGAAATGCAGCGACCGTCTGACGAACAATACGTCGAAATTACGCATATTGCGCCGCCGGATCAGGGGTATTCGCCGTCCTTCACTCCCAAGCTTGCCTGGTCTTCATCCAAACCAGCACCCAAAACGAAACCGGCGAGCGGATTTTTTGAAGAGGTTGGCGAAGCCGTTGCGCGTCCGTTCAAGTCGAAGAAGTTGCGGTCGCAGGATGAGTTTGAAGCGGATCCCTGTTACGAGGAAGAAGCCATCGATATTCATGCAGACTGTCGCGAGGAAGAAGAGTTCTGTGCGGCAGTACAGTCCGAAAGCAATATAGCGGCGACATCCAAAAATGGCCGTCCAATCACGATTGGAACACATGTGCAGCATTCGGTTCACGGACGCGGGGTCGTCGTAAAAGTCGAAAAATCCGGCAATGATTTCAAGGCATCTGTCCTGTTCAGAAAATCGGGGGTCAGAACCATCATTGCCAGATTTCTGGAAGTCTTTTAGCGGTCAAAAGTCAGGATTTGGGAGAGAACGTCTTGCGGAATAATTTATCAGAATGATTGATGTAACCGTTTGAATTTATTCTGAATCATGTTTTTGATTGATTATACCGGGATAAAAATGCGCGTAATCGTTGGAAATCGGGTTCACCACATGCTATTATGAATGGTTAAGGCGTTTATGAGATATTCATCGCTCATGGCGAGTATTCATATAATAATAAGGAACATTATGAAATTTCAGACTATTTTATCATGCGCTTTAGTTCTGAGCGCATTGAGCATTCCCTCGGTTGCGCTGGCTCAAAACACTGACAATGACGATCCCTGCCTTCACCTCGTCGAGAATGCGACCTGGCAGACCGGTATTCAAAAACTCCAGGAACTGACAGAGAAGGGCGATTATGATGCCGCCATTTCGGAAGCAGGCACGTTGTTCAGCATTTGCGGCAGAACCCCCGAAGTCAACCATTTTACCGGGGTTGCACTGTACCATAAGGGCGATAAGGCCCGCGCCCTGCGATATTTGCAGGAAGCGGCTAAGGCGACGGTTGAATTTGATGTCGATGCTGTGATGATGCGCAAAATTTGGTATACGCTTTATGAAGCAGAGAATCCGGACAGAACGCCGGAGGCCGTTGCTGCTCTGACAGACGAGAAAATTCAGCTGCAGGCTCAGATCGAAGATAGACAAAACCGCATCAACGAACTCGAAAAGAGCGTGATCATTTCGGGCAATGAGGCATCGAATCTCGTGAATTCGAAAATGGAAAGCGTGCGCAGTGACTATTATACGATGATGTGGACGGGGGCGGGGCTTGGACTTGGCGGTCTGCTCATTGCCAGCGGCGGCATTGCGATGATTGCCGTCGTCAATAATCACAAGGAAGACGGTGCCAATTACAAAATCAATCCGCCATACGTCGTCGGCTGGACGCTGCTGGGGCTTGGGGCAGGACTGACGATTACTGGAGCGATTATGACGGGCATTGCGGGTTACAAATACACGCATTTCGATGTTCCCGAAACAGACATGACGGTATCGTTTGGGCTGACACCTGCGTCGGCCTCGATCGGACTGGCATTTTAATTGTTCTGAGCCCTGAATCAATCAATACGGACATAAAAGAATTACGAACCAACGGAGTCGATATATATGAAAAAGCAACTCGTTTTTGGCCTGGCACTCGTGGCGGTCGCAGCATCCTGGGGATGCAACAACGAAATCGAAGTAGAACACAGGACGTTTAAACAGCTGTGTGAGAATAGTGGTGGGGAGATTAATCAAGATGATAATCGGTATTGTAAATGTGGAAATCCTAAGGCAGATTGTGCGATTGGTGTAGTCTGCTATAACAATGGTGAGTTTTGTGCAAATAATGATCGTATTTGTGACAAAATTAATGCTGAATTGCAAACCAAAATATGTCAAAATAATATTGATAATGTGGGACAAATTAGAATTTGTGCCAAAAACCAGATTAGTGCGGATGACGCAGATATTAGCTATTCCTATATTGACTATGTGTCAATACCTAACCAGTCAAATATAGAGAATGAATATAAAAACGAATATAATAGCGGTGTTAATGGGGAATGTTATAATGTTAGTTGCTATAATGATAAGTGCGGTGAATGTATAAATGGTACACGGGAGTGCAAAGATACTAATGGTATAAGTGGTATTTATAAATGCGAAAACGGCCGTTGGGAATTATCAGACCGTTGCTTGAATGTATCATGTGGTATGTTTGAAATAGTTGATAAGGATTCAGACAATACTGTTTTAGAATCTAGGTGCGGAGAATGTCTTAATGGGGATAAGAAGTGTGATGAAGGCAGAAAATATGTATGTGAGGAAGCAAAATGGAGTGATGGTGTGGTCTGTGAAAATGGAAATTCCTGTAATGCCGCAGGAACTGATTGTGGTTTATGTATAAATGGAAATAGTCATTGTGAAAATGGAATCTTAGAAAAATGTATCAATGGCGTTTGGTCTAACGCTGTTGCCTGTTCTAATAATGCCTCCTGTAAGTCAGATACTGTCTGTGGTGAATGTTATGATGGGGATAAGCAGTGTATCGCAGGGAGTGATGGGAAAAATGCTGTAACACAAACATGTGTTAATGGCAGTTGGAATGATGATGAGTTGAAGTGTAAAACCAGCACATGCGATGTCACGGGCAAGCTATGTGGTACCTGTGAAAATGGTGAAACTAAATGTTTAAATAATAGTGAGAATAATGACGCTGATAAGCAGAATGGCTATTTTTATAGCTGCAGTAATAATGAATGGATAGTGTCTCCTTGCCCGAATACTTCGTGTAATGAAGAACTGTCGGCGTGTGGGGAATGCCTTGATGATGAGAATAAATGCGAAATTGATAAACAGTACAAATGCTCGGGCGGATCTTGGGGAGAGGGAATGGACTGTAATAAATCATGTAATACTGATGGTAAATATTGTAATGAAGAATGTAGAGAAGGTGAAACGAAATGCGAGAATAGCATTTTTTATAATTGTGTAAATGGTAAATGGAATGAAGTAATGATTTGTCCAAACAATACATCCTGTAAATCTGATACAGTATGCGGAGAATGTCATGATGGAGATAAAAAATGTGATATAGATGACGTATATACATGTGATAAGGGACAATGGGGAAAGAAAAATGCTTGTCCTGAAGGTGTTTTATGCAATGTTAATGGTACCGAATGTGGAATATGCAAAGAAGGTAATACAATCTGCGAGGATGGTATTCGTTCGACCTGCATTAATGGGGGCTGGATGAATTCAGTAACGTGTTCAAATAATGTATCATGCAATAAAGAAAAAACTGACTGCGGTGAATGTAATGATGAAGATGTAAAATGTAATCAGTATGAAATTGGCGATGGCGAAACTAAAGAAACAAAAGCGGTAGTTGTTAGGTGCGTTGATGGAAAATGGCCTGAAGAAACTGATGTCATAAAAGACCATCAGATTAATGAAGAGAGTGCCTTCGTTGCACAGAGATGCGGATCTAGTTCATGCGATTTAAATGGTAAATTATGTGGCTCATGCAAAGACGGAAATACCCAATGTATAATGGGTAGCTTATATACTTGTAATAAGGGGGCATGGGAGGTTTCGTCTTGTCCTGATAATGCATCTTGCAAAAGTACAACTGAATGTGGTAAATGTACTAACAATGATAAGCTCTGCATTCCTGGTGCTGACGAGAGTGTTAAGGCTCATACAGAAACATGTTTTAATGGTGAATGGGTAGAGGATGTTGGTGGAATGTGTGATAGTAATAAATGTGATAGCCATTTAAAAGCATGTGAACCCTGTGAGAATAATAAACAGGAGTGTGTAGTAGTTGATGGAAGTGAAGACTCCAGTACACTTCGGACCTGCGTTGATGGTAAATGGGAGTATATGTTTTGTCCAAGTGGTGTGTGCATTCCACAGGCTGTTGGGGGTGCATATTGCCAAAGTCTTGGTAATAGTTCTGGTGAAACATTTAATCTTGAATGTAAGAATGGAGACCCTATTATATGTCGTTTAGGGAAACAATATCAATGTGTTAGTAATAAATATGTTGTTCATGAAACATGCAGCTCTGGAATATGTTTAAATGATTCTGATTGTGCATTAAGTTGTAGTGATGCAAATGGAAAAGTTCTTTCTTGCTCTAATGATGTTAATACGAATATTGGTGTTAAAACTATCTGTAATAATGGTCTAATGCAGAATGTATCTTGTGGTGATAAATCATGTAATGAAAATAGTGATGGTTGTGGTAAGGATTGTATTAATGGCTATATAAAATGTCACCTGAATGATAAAAATAAGGGTTATATATGTAATAATGGCAAATGGGATAGTAGTGAAATCAATCTTCAGGTATTTTTTAAAACGGACTATCAAATTGATAATTGTAATGTCTTGTGTCCTAATACCAGCGGCTGTCCTGCAGCAACGTATAAATCAAAATTAGGTATTACATCTCCCTAATGTAGTAATATTAATACTCATAAAATAATTTTCCTCCCACATCTTTATCCCCCCCTTCGCCATTGCGGAGGGGCCCCTCCTGCCGCCATTCACCAAACCATCGCCATATAGAGCGGCAGATGCCAGATCCCATTTTTGCGCATGATATTCGGATTGGCGAGACAGTCATCGGCGTATCGCGGGAGCGATAGCCGATGACAGAGGCGCGTATCGACCTCCCATCAGACTTATTGTTTGCCTGTGACAGCGAGTGGGTAGTGTGATGTGTGTTGCGGATGATCGGGTAGGAGGAGGTCGATAGCGCCGAAAGTGAGCCGCATTTTGCCTCCGGCAAAAAAGGCGAACCCCCCAAAATAGTGCCTGTTTAACCCTGTACTGCATCTGTCGTAAAAATCGACCCCCTGTCGATCGAGCATAAAAAATGCAAATTAGGGGCATTTTTGGCCACAAAACGCGAAAAGTATGCTAAACACGCCCTGATTTTGGGCAAAAGGAGGCCCAATGCATGGCAGATGAAGAAAAAACACTCCCAACTGAACACGTCAATGTAGAACAAGTCAGCATTGATGAAGAATTAAAGACGAGTTATCTGGCCTATTCGATGAGCGTCATTGTGGGGCGCGCGCTGCCCGATGTCCGCGACGGCCTCAAACCCGTTCACCGACGCATTCTGTTTGCGATGAGCAAGATTGGATGCGATAAAACCACCAAGAAATCCGCGCGTATCGTCGGTGATGTCATCGGTAAATACCATCCCCACGGCGATTCTGCGGCTTACGACGCCCTCGTGCGACTCGCTCAACCTTTTAATATGCGCTATATCCTGGTCGAAGGGCAGGGCAACTTCGGTTCGATCGACGGCGATCCCCCCGCTGCACAGCGTTATACCGAAGCCAAACTGGCGAAGATCAGCGAGCATGTGTTGTGCGACCTCGATAAGGACACGGTCGATTTTGTGCCGAACTTCGATGGCGCCGAGATGGAACCGGTCGTGCTGGCCACGAAGATTCCGCTGCTGCTCGTGAATGGTTCCAACGGTATTGCCGTCGGTATGGCGACGAGCATTCCGCCGCACAATCTGGGCGAAGTCTGTGATGGCCTCATTTATATGATGCAGAATCCGGACTGTACGACGCGTGATCTCATGCAAATCGTGAAAGGACCTGATTTTCCGACGTATGGCACGATTCACGGCCGCAAGGGGATTTATGAAGCCTACAATACGGGCATGGGTAAAATCCGCGTGCGCGCAAAGGTCGAGGAAGAAGTCGTCCATGGGCACAATGCGCTCGTCGTCACCGAAATTCCCTATCAGGTCAACAAGGCCCGTCTGGTCGAAAAGATTGCCCAGCTCGTCAAGGAAAAGAAGATCGACGGCATTCATACGCTGCGCGATGAATCCGGCCGCCACGGCATGCGCATCGTCATTGAGATCAAAAAGGATGTGCCGCCGCAGGTCGTTCTGAATCAGCTCTATAAGCAGTCACAGCTGCAGACGACATTTGGCATCATCATGCTTGCGGTTGTGAACAACCGCCCGATGATCCTGAGCCTCAAGGAGGTAATGTCGTACTTTATCGAGTTCCGGCGCGACGTCGTCGTCCGCAGAACGATTTATTTGCTGCGCAAGGCGCGCGAACGCGCCCATATTTTGGAAGGCTTCAAGATCGCGCTCGATCATCTGGACGAAGTTATCTCGATTATTCGCGGCAGCAACGATGCCAATCAGGCCAGGGATCAACTGATGGCGCGGTTTGATTTGACCGAAATCCAGACCAAGGCCATTCTGGAAATGCGTCTGCAGCGTCTGACCGGCATGGAACGCAACAAGATTCTGGAAGAGTTGGCCGAAGTCCTGCGCAACATCGCGGATTACGAAGCGACCCTGAATTCGAAGGAACGTCTGGACAACATTATTATCGGCGAGTTCCAGGAAGCGAAAGCCAGTTACGGGGATGCGCGCCGTACGCAGATCGTCGAGGATGAGATTGAAATCGAAGATGAGGATCTGATTGCGGAAGAATACTGCATGGTGACGCGCACGCAGCAGAACTACATCAAGCGCATGCCCATCAGCGAGTATCAGGCGCAGAAACGCGGCGGCCGCGGCAAGAATGGCATGGGGACAAAGGATGATGACTATGTGCGCGATGTCTTTGTGGCTTCGTCGCACCAATGGATACAGGTCTTTACGACGCTCGGCCGCGCCTTTGCGTTCAAGGTCTATGAGCTTCCGACCGGCAGCCGTACTTCGAAGGGACGTCCGATCATCAATTTGCTGCCCAAGCTCGAACCCAATGAGGATATTGCGACGATTCTGCCGCTTTCGCGCGATGGATTTACGGGCTATATCATGATGGTGACGGCCGGCGGTGTCATCAAGAAGACGCCGATTGAAGCCTTCTCACGGTGCCGCAAAAATGGCCTCAAAGCCCTGAATTTCCGCGAAGGTGATCGTCTGATTGCCGCCAGCATCGTACATGATGATGACAACGTCCTGCTCGTGACGCGCAACGGTCAGTCGGTTCTGTTCGATTCGAAGATTCTGCGCCCGATGTCGCGAATTGCGCGCGGCGTGCGCGGCATCAAGCTTCGCAATGGCGATGAAGTCGTTTCGATGGAAGTCATCCACGATTCCGACAGCATGCTTCTGACCGTGACGGAGCGCGGCTACGGCAAGCGAACGTCGATTTCTGAGCATCGTCTGCAGGGACGCGGTGGCTCCGGTATCCGTGCCATCAACGTCCGCGAAAAGAACGGTCATGTCGTTGGCGCTCTCGTCGTTCAGGATGATGATCATCTGCTGCTCGCAACGGACGGAGGTACGATCATCCGCACGCGCGTCAGCGAAATCCGCATTACGGGACGTTCGGCGGCCGGCGTCAAGCTGATGAATATCGGCGAAAATGAGCATGTCGTCGCGGTGGCTGCATTTTCGGATGAGTCGGAAGACGATGTGGAACTGACTTCGGTTCCGGTCGATGATTCTGTCGACGACGAACTCGATAATATCGACGACGAACTCGATAATATCGACGACGAACCCGAGGAAGAAATCGACGATTCTGTCGATGAAGAAGATGATGAGGAGTCTGAAGAGGATTCCGCTCCCGAGGATGATCCTGTGGATGAATAGCTCGCCTATGGACGTGCCAGAGCACGTCCATACAGCTCGCTTTTAGGCGCTTTCCCCTGCGGGGATACGCGCCTTTGCGCCCGGCTATTGCAGAGCAATACGCCGGGCGATCTTTATATTTTTCGCAAAAGATCCCCGAATTTTGCGTAATTATGCCGAATGCCGTCGTTGAGATCGAGCGGCGTGCCTTCGTATTTTTGCAGAAGCAATTCATAGGAACTCAGTGCATCCACGCGATCCGATAATTTATTGATCTGCAATGTATCCTGTTGCTTTTTCGGAACAGACTGCAATTCGGATAATATATTCTTTGTATAGACCAGCCAGGGATGAATATATTTTGTGCGAATCTTTTTCAGGGTGTTCTGATGATAATGATGAATATAGACATAAATCCGGCATCCGGCATTCCGGCGGCAGTCGAACTGCCAGTAAATAGGACGTTTTTGATATATTTTCAGATGATCTGCATAGAATCCGGACATCAGATAGTGTCGGACCGCAGAATCCGGCGCATCGTTGTCACTGAGTGATTTCGCAATATAGGCAATATTATCTTCGTAGTATTGCGGGCCGAATTGTTTTTTGATGAATGCGCAGATCTGAGCTGCCAGATCGATTCCTGTCGGATAAGATTCTTCAGTTACCATCAGTATTTCTTCGCATTTTTCAGAATTCTTATCATGTACAATACCGGGGATTTCGGGGGAATAGCGGCCAAACAGACATCCCACGATATAACTGAGCAGACTGCGAATATCGCGGTTTATATCGGCATGCGAGACGCTGACCTGGCGCGGCGGTACTTTTGGACTGAGTTCTTTATCGAGTCCATAAATATGTATAAAAATGCGATTGAGCTTTTCTTCATTGGAATTGAGTGTTTCAAAGCGAGCCCTGCAAACTGAAGCCCAGCGTTCAAAAGCATCCGAAATCGGCATGGATTTCTGCATCAGAGGATGACACCGGAATTGCCAGGAGGTTTCGAAATCATCCCAATCCTGACGGCAGATTTCGATATTTTGTTCCGCCAGACGGCAGACTTCGTCCATTTTATCTTTGCTGTGAATCAGTGGAAGTGCTGCAATATGGCCGGCTTCATAATTCACCGTCGGTGAAATCATCTCGAGCATTGCCTTTGCGACGACCGAATTCAAAAAACCGGCTTCGAAGAGCATCTCGCGGTGCGAATCACAAAAAATACTGCATCCCGAAACATCGAACAGAAATCCTTTGGGATAATATCGAAATGCGACGTTACCGCTCGATATTTTTGACCATCCGAGACTTGGCCGGAAATAGTATTGAGGGTTTTTTACGACGTAATTCGGGGATTTCAGGTAGGGATAGCGCGTCATGACTGACTTTTTGATTTCTTCTCCGTCATGATAGTAATCGACGATATATTCCTGATTGCCGTACCATTTCCTGAAATTACCGCCTTTATTGTAGGGAAACCAGCGAAATTCGGACTGTCTTGCCTCATCGGCACTCATGCCGAATGCGATTTGCCTGTCATCGACTTCATGCCACAGCCGCAGGAATCGGTGGTTATTTGTCGTCGCCAGTCCCTGTTTGGGGGCAGAAACTGCGTTCAGACGAATGCCGGTTTCGAAGGCTTTGATGAGCTGCGGACTTGCCCAGAAGGCAATCGGCATCAGGGGCAGACGTCTGAAATGGCTGCCTTCGACTTCAAAACGGTAGGGACAATCCGGATCTTTGAGGGCTTCGAGGACTTTTTGCTTTTGATAGTCCATATCGCCCTTGAACGATTCGAGCCTGAGATAACATCCGTTTTGCGATGATTTGGCTCTGCTCAGCGTAAATGCACATACATCGACGGTCGCATCCTTATAGAATGATCCCTTGGCCAGCTGAATCAAACTGGCAATGCCGTGATTTTCGAGGATGAATCTGCGCAGTCGTTCGTAACTTCGTATGAACATCCAGACATTGGGCGTCATATATCCAGCAAATCCGTCATCTTTGCACAATTCGAGTCCCCGAACCATAAAAACGCTGAACAAATCCGCCGAATATCCGCGATAATGCGATTGAAGGAATGATTTCATTTCTGCATCGTAATTGTGCAGATAGGGCGGATTGGTAATGACGGCATCATATTTTTTGCAGAGAATCTGCGCAATTTGAAGAAAAGAGCGAATGGCTCCGGCAGACAGGCGTTCTTCCTTTTTGCCGCGTCCCATCTCATCCAGACGCGCCTCAATTGCGTGTAAATCCAATAATTTTGGGCGAATCAGTGAACCGAATTCCGATCCATTTTCGAAAGGAGAGAGCAAAAGATCCAGCTGCTTTGCAAGTTCTTTGTTTTTGCCGCAAAAACAGACGCGCATGTCCTGGGTAACGGACGATGCATCGCGAATGGCGTATGCGCGCGGTTCGACGAAATGATCGAAAAATGATCGATCATATTTCCGCGCAGTCATGGCAATCGCAAACCGACTGATTGCAACCATGCGCGGATCGATATCCAGTCCATACAGATGATGAACGATCTCGCAGGCGGCATCCTGCTGTGAATAGCTGGATTCTGCATACATCTTCATCATGAATTCGAATGCATAGACGAGGAAGTGTCCGGTTCCGACGCAGGGATCGAGAATATCCACATTTTTCGGGTCTTTGTTGCGCACTGAATGATCAAGATCCTCCACTGCGGTCATCAGATACTTCATTTCGGTGCGCAGACGACTGTCGGGATGCATCCGAAGCCAGGATACTCCGATGGTATTTTCGACGATATACTGAACGATCCAGTCTGTCGTAAAAACCTGAGTTGCTATCGCAATATCTTTTTTCTGAACGATTTTTGTATGAAGCGGATCGATGATATCGTCATGCAGTTCCGAAACATAGTATTGATACATCCAGCCGATGGATTCGATGCTGCCGGTTTTGCCGAAGTCCAGTTCATCGCGTGGAATTGTGCTGAAGAACGTGGTCAGGAACTGCCCGAACAAGTCCTCTGGCACGCATTCATAAAGATCGTCTCTGAAAATATCCGGGAACCAGCGACTGAATGATTTCGATGCATCAATAAAATGATCCGGCCTATTTACGGGCTGCATGTTTTGGGGCAAAAATCCGTTGACCTCCAAAAATCCCAGGGCACAGCAGGCAATAAACAGCGAACATGCAACATCTTCGGTTCTGTCCCCCATTTGGGGAAAGACTGTCTCCCTGAGACGAAGTCTCATTCCGGTTGCAAAATCAAAGAGTTTTTTGCGATTCATACCCATGCCAGACAAGTTCGGAGCCCATTCTCCCGTCAGACGTGTCTGGGTTAAACGATAAACCGGAACATGTCAACGCGCACTGTTAACGAAACCTGTACTCTCGTAATGATCCAGCTCATGTTTCAGCATGTGCGTCAGGGGGGGCATGCAATGGGAGTCAGGGATTTCGAAGTATCGGATATTTACGGAATATCCAAAATATTGGTTTACAAAATGCTTAGAAAAACTGATAAGTGGGGCGTTTTGCGCCTATCTGGTTTAGGCGCTTTTCTCTTTTTTATGGACTGAATCATGGCAAAAACAATCATGGTGGCACTCGGCGGCAATGCAATCAAAGCCGCAGATGACAAGGGAACTGCAGAAGAACAACTCGCCAACGTTTACAAGACCAGCCGCGAGCTCGTCAAACTCATCAAAGCCGGTTACAAACTCGTCGTCACACACGGCAACGGCCCGCAGGTCGGCAACCTCCTCATTCAGCAGGAAGAAGGCAAATCCATGGTTCCCGACATGCCGCTCGACGTCGTTGGCGCCATGACCCAGGGGCAGCTCGGCTACATGTTTGAACAGGCACTCGAAAACATCCTCGCAGAAGAAGACCTTCACATTCCCGTCGTTGCTATCGTCAATCAGGACGTCGTTTCGGCAGACGATCCCGGTTTTAAGGATCCCACCAAGCCCATCGGCCCCTTCTTTACCAAAGCCGAAGCCGAAGCGCTCGCCACAGAAAAACCCGACTGGGTCATCAAGCAGGTCAAGCCCGAATCGATCGAAAAACGCTTCCGTCGCGTGGTTGCCAGCCCCATTCCCATCGATAACACCGAAATCGACGTCATCCGCAAACTCATTGACTCCGGATGCATCGTCATCGCTTCGGGCGGTGGCGGAATCCCCGTCGTGCGCGACGAACACGGCCTCCACGGCACCGCAGCCGTCATCGATAAAGACCTCGCCGGCGCCAAACTGGCCGAGCTCATCAAAGCCGACATCTTCCTCATCCTGACCGATGTCGACCACGCCAAACTGAACTACGGCAAACCCAACGAAATGAACGTCGGCGAAATCAGAGTCGATGAAATGAAGAGACTCGCCGAAGGCGGCGATTTCCTCAAAGGTTCGATGGGGCCCAAAGTCAACGCCTGCATCAAATTCGTCGAAAACGGCGGAAACCGCGCCATCATTACTTCGCTCGATCGCGCCTGCGAAGCCATTACCGAAGGTTACGGCACGCAAATTGTCGGCTGATTTTTTATGCTCGCTTTGAGACGTTCCGCGGAACGTCTCTACGGCTCGCTGCACGGCCTATTTCGCTGTGCTCATTGCGGCATGCGAATTTAATTTGTGAAGGATGTATTTATGAAATTGAATCTTAACCGCACATTTCAAACGCTGCTGATATCTTTATTCCTGTTTGCTGTTCCCGGGCTTGCCATTGCACAGGAGGCCGAAGGACAGGCAGCTCCTGTTGAACCCGCAGCGCCGCAGGCCGAGAATACTGTTGTTGAGGCAGCAGCTCCGCAGACAGAGAATGCGGCTGCAGCAGCAGCTCCGCAGACAGAGAATGCGGCTGCAGCAGCAGCTCCGCAAACAGAGAATTCGGCTGCAGTAGCAGCTCCGCAAACTGAGGCTGATAATCAGGGGGCTGTGAGTGCTCAGCCTGAGTATGTTCAGGAAGAGATCCAGAGTGACAACAAAGTCTATACAGCCAAAGATAACTTTGGTGGATGGAAATTCGGCGCGGATATTATGTTTGGTGCCGGTCGCTGCGATGAAAAGACATGTCTGGGGCAGCCTGATGAGCAGGATTTCGACGAAAAGATGACTGGTTTTGTTGCAAAACTGCAGTTACAATTGAGTTATCTTTGGGGCAAGAATGTTTTCTTTGGGCCTGTTCTGACGGCTTTTGGCGGCTATCCTGCCCTTGTCGGCGGCGATCTCAGACTCAGACTGGTGATCCCGCTTGGAAAAGGCAAACGGGATGCAGTCTCGGCGAGTGCAGGTTGGGGTGGTCAGCTCAGGTTTAAGATGGTAAATGAGTGGATTACGTATGCCAATCCATACGATAAACCAGATGTATCCTATATTAAGACCGGCGAACCCCATGACCTCTTTAAATACAGCTATATGTATGTTCCGCTTGAAATGAGATACGAACATGTTTTCGACAACCGCTTCGTTTTGGGTGTCGTTGTACAATACAATATTACTTTCAATTATAGAGCGTATTCAGAGGCGATTGAAGGAAAAGACCTGGGATTTAAATACATCTCTGTTCTGGATATGATCGGCGGCGGTATTCATCTGGGATACAAGTTCTGATTTCTGTATTCCGATTGCGTTCCTGTGCGCCCGGTGCGCATACGGAACGCGTTTGCGGCTATTGCAGTATCCTGCAATACGCCGCCTTGCCTGTGCTATTGGCTTTGCCAATACGCACAGGCTTTTTTATTGGTCTGTAATACGAGTGCGAAGATATTATACTATACGATGCGGCTTATTTTTCACAATCACTTTGAGCAGCGTTGCATTTATTCGTGGCGCACTTTTGAAGGGCGGTCATATCTTTAATAACATACCGCAATGACCCGTCGGAGTATTTTTTGCAGATCAAATCGGTTTTGTATGCGGTTCGGGCTTCGGGGTTATCCGGAAAGAGTATTCCACATCTGGTTACCTTTTGACCTTCTTTTGTGCAGGGATTTGGATTTTTCTCAGTGACACATTCCGCCCCATCCTTTGTTTCAAGACAAATTAAATTCCTGTCACCTGATTGATTATCACTAAATGATAATATATAATCCAAGAAAAGCCCCATGCCAGAGCAGGATGATGCCGTAGCTTTCTTTGTCTCGACAGGGCAATTCATCAGTGTATCTTTATCGACACATTTACTATGATATTGAGATGGAGAGCATTGTTCGCCTTCTCCCTCGTATTTGATACATTTTCCGTTGTCGGCACATCCCCGATAACATCTTTCTGAAGTTTCGGTACTCCAGTAAGTATTTCCATTGGCCTGAGCCTTGCATGACCATTTTATACTAATGTAATCATCACATGTATATTTTACTTCACCTGCAGCGCTGCATTTTTCAAGGCAACGAGCTTCTTCGTATGGGTAATTGACCTTTTCGCAAACATCACATAGTGCGGCAGTATAGTAATAATCATTGGGAGTCTCTGGCAAGAGTATATCTGTTTCTGGATAATGATTGTTGCAGTTAAGACTATAAAACTGGCCATTGCGTTCTATGCACTCAGACGATGCTCTTTCATTATTAAACCAGCAATAACGGCCATCCTCTTCAATAATATTTGAGCATCCTGTTGTATTATCACACGGGCGATCTGAAGGACAAAATAATTTTTCAATCTTCGTATTTGAATAATATTTACCATCGATGGAATTGAACACACACTCGTTCTGGCTGGGGATTGTTCTGAATAAATGGTGACTGGTGTCTCTGTATTGCTCGCACCAGGTTTTAGCATTCTCCCCCTGAGTGCCGCATAAACGATAACAACCTATGCTGTTGTCAATAATTCTGCATTGATAATTATCGTCAGTGTCGCATTCATATATATATTTGAAAGAAGTGCCTTCATTAACCTTGGTTAAATCGAGATAATAAATTGCCATATTGCTCGACAAACCACATGCATAGTCCGTATCATCCTGTATTCCATATAAATGCGGCAACTGAGGATCATAATATTCATAAACAAACTGTCCATCCTGAGAGCAGCTTAATACTCGGTTTGCAATTCTGCATTCGTTACCGGTACAGGTCAGTTCATAATCATCTTCGTCTTCGGATGTATCTGGGGTACATGCACCACCGATTGTTGCAAGAATGAGGGAAATTGTGGTGATTCCAATGAAATTGAGCGTTTTTTTGTTTTTGATCATAAATATTATCCTAAAGCCCGGACTTTGATTCCGGGATAATGGCATCGTCCTGTCATGACAGTGGGATTTTGGGGGAAACAAAAAAAATAAAAAAAAGGCGGTGTATGGCTTTGCCATAGCCGCCTTCATGGCGAGCCGTATGTGCGTGCACATAGGCCGCCCCAGGAAGATGCAAAACTACGTTTGCATGGAGGTGAGGAATTCAGCGTTGGTCTTTGTCTGTGAAAGTTTGTCGAGGAGGAACTGCATGGCGTCGACGCCGTTGAGGTTTTGAATCATCTGGCGCAGGATCCAGACACGATTGAGCGTGAGCTGATCGAGCAGAAGTTCTTCTTTTCGCGTACCGGATTTGGCGATGTCGAGGCATGGGAATGTGCGTCGTTCCATGAGTTTGCGGTCAAGATGGAGTTCGCAGTTGCCGGTGCCTTTGAATTCCTCGAAGATAACTTCATCCATGCGGGACCCCGTGTCGACGAGGGCAGTTGAGATGATGGTCAGTGAACCGCCGTCTTCGATATTTCTTGCGGCACCGAAGAACCGCTTGGGTTTGTGCAGTGCGTTGGAATCGACGCCGCCGGAAAGGATTTTGCCGGATGCGGGCACGACCGTGTTGTAGGCGCGGGCGAGTCGTGTGATGGAGTCGAGCAGGATAACGACGTCGTGTTTGTATTCGACGAGGCGTTTGGCCTTTTCGATGACCATTTCGGCAACCTGGACATGTCGCGTTGCCTGTTCGTCGAACGTCGAGGAAATGACTTCGCCGCGAACGCTTCGCATCATGTCGGTGACTTCTTCGGGGCGTTCATCGATGAGCAGCACGATGAGCGTGACTTCGGGATGATTCTCGCTGATGGCGTTTGCGATATTCTGCAGCAGATGGGTTTTGCCGGTTCGGGGAGGGGCGACGATGAGCGCACGCTGGCCCTTGCCGATGGGGGTGAGCATATCGAGAACGCGGGTAGAGTAGTTGATGGGATCGTGCTCAAGTACCAGGCGTTCCTGGGGGTAGAGCGGGGTCAGATTGTCGAAGAGGATTTTATCTCTCGAAAGCTCAGGGGCTTCGAAGTTGATTTGTTCGATGTGGAGCAGAGCGAAGAATTTTTCATTTTCATGGGGGGGACGAATGCGGCCGTAGACGGTATCGCCCGTTTTGAGGTTGAATCGCTTGATCTGCGCCGGGGAAACATAGATGTCGTCAGGGCTTGGCAAGTAGTTGTTATCCAGGGATCTCAGAAAACCAAAGCCTTCCGGCAGCGTTTCGAGGACGCCTTCACCCCAGATTTCGCCGCTCAATCTGGCCTGATGCTGCAGAATTTCGTAGACGAGTTCCTGTCGGCTCAGGTTGGTTGCATTTTCGATCTTCATCTCGACAGCTTTGGCGAGAAGTTCCGAGATATGCATGCGTTTGATCTCTTTGATTTGCATAATAAAACCTGCCTAATATGTGTGAAAGCCCGCTTGTATCCAAGATACGAAAGAGACACAGAGCTATTGTTTTGGTTCATTATACGTGATTTTGAGCTAAAATCAAGCTATTGCCTGCTTTTATTGGTGAGTTAAGGATCGTTTTGCAACCAAACGTCGTCGCGTCAGGGCTGTGACCTGTTGCCCCTTCAGGATGAATATTAAGATGCCGTCTTTAATGTTTTTTTCCCCTTTGCGGCAGTGAGACTTTAGCCCCCCGAATGGGGGGCAGTCGATATAGAAGCAGATAACCTTAGGGTTATCTCTCGCTCCCATTCCCACCCGCCGACCGACGCCCGCCTCCACCTGAATGCAGGGGTTCTTATAGTACTTGCTGACCTTAATGGCTGCTTCCCCCCACAGATAGGGGGGCAGTCGATATAGAAGCAGATAACCTTAGGGTTATCTCTCGCTCCCATTCCCACCCGCCGACCGACGCCCGAAAACCCTTGACTCGCCGTGGTCCGGGCACACTCCACCCTTTCCGACGTGGACTGTCGTAAAAAAAGGTTTCCCGGTGTGCCCTGGCATGTACTGAACTTCAGCGTCGTATTCCGCGTCCGGATGTTACAATGCTGCAAAACCGCCCCTCGGCTGTCTGTACATTAGGTCGGGGTGGTATTTCGACAGATAAAACCGGATGGATACATATGGCACTCCACAGAACAGGAAGGAGCATTCCTTCATTATAGTGATGCCATCGGGAGTGCTGTTGTTTCACTTTTATGTACGATTTTTTTTTACAGAGGTTTGAGCATGAGAAGCGAGGGGTACTGAATCATTGAATCAGAGCCATGTTGTTCTTTAGAAAGTGACTTCGAATCTGAGCTTTTCGGGTTCGCCGCTTGATGTGGTCAGACCGGCATCGCAGAATGCGTTGAGAAATGCTTCGATGGTTGGTTTGTGAAGGCGAGTTCTTCTTGCGAGCGTTCGAATATCAGATGCTCCGCGGGTTTTGAGCCATCGAATGATGTCTTCGGCGGTTGCGACCGGATCATCGGGGAGAGTTTCGAGTATTTCCGGGCTGAGGACTGTTTTAATGAAAGACATATCCGGCATGGAAAATCTGGGAGAATGTGCTGTATTTCTCGGAGCTCGGTTTGAGGTCAGGGGGGGACGGCCGTTTTCGGTGGAATCTTCCGGTGATGATGCAATTTCCAATTGTTCGCACATCGCGAGTGATTCAGCTTCGTGTGCTGCGATATCGATGATTGGCATTACAGCTTCGCAGAGAGTGACGGGCGCTTGCCAGCATGCAGGGGAACCGAGTCGCCGAATCAGCGTATTGGGGGTACATGCAATATGAAAATTGAGTTCACTGAACTGTCCTTTTGAATTGAAAAACTCAGAGAAATCAACGTTTTGTGCTGGCATTTCGTAATTGATGTGATGCCTGTTTTTTTCATCGACAACCTGATCTGAGCGAGCATCGCGGAGCTGCGAGAGCAGCATATCCGGTGTCATTCCGCGCAAAGTCAGGATATGGAAAGGATCTTCTTCGAGAGCCTGTGCAAAGGCGAGCAGGAGAGCGCAGATGTGTTCGCATGGGAAGGTTTTGGTGTCGCAGTCGCAGGAGAATGAGAATTCCTTTTGTTTTGTCGGAAACAGGGAAAGGCTGGATTGCTTAAAGACGTCGAGAATGCCTTCGGGAAGTTCCCCATTGAGCAGTGAAGTTGTGAATATGGCTTTGTCTGAAAGCATGCTGATGACGGTGCGCCATTGTCCCATGGTGAATTGCCGCAGGGAAATGGAAACGACCTGTTCCACAACAGTAGCTTCGAGGCGTCCGCATGTGATGCATAGATTATTGACGAGTCTGGCCTGGACCAGCGGCATGCATTTGGGGAGCTGGATTGCCATCGCCGGACTGAGGGATGCGATACATGCACTCCATAATTTTGCGCGCCAGGACTGAAGCATCAGTGCTTCGTCGATTTTTTCGCTGATCTGGTTGGTTTTGCCGGACGTTTCGGATTTGATTTGTCTGGCCAATTGTTTGGTTGCCTTAATATGTTCGCGTTTTCCGATGGAATGCTTTTCAGAGAGCCGGAGTCCCGCAGATCTGTGCTTATTTTTTATGGGTTTGGGGGCGGATTCGATCGTGATTGGATCAGTTTCAGGGGATGCAGCTGCTGGAAGCTGAGTCGATGAATCACCGGCAGGCTGCTTCTGAACGGAATCTGCTGACAGATACTGTGTGTCGTTTATTGGATGCAGTTCAACATCGGGGAGCTCAGCAGCGTCGTTCTGAGGCTGATTATCCGCAGCATTTGCTGAAAGCTTTTCATTCTGCGGATGTGAAGCATGTCTGGCTTGCAGCGACGTGGGGTGTTTTGGGCCATGTTGTGCTTTATTGTGCTTTTGTTTATCAGATCTTGCTGCCTGGTTATTTGGTGAGGCAGCATGATCCGGTTTATGGGATGAATGTTTTGAGGTATTGCCTGGCTGTGTTTTGGTTCGCGAATGCTGATTGAGTTCAGTCATATCCACGACGCGTCTGAGCCGGGAAAAGACTGGAGAATTCTGCGAATTGTCAGTGGCATTTTCTGGTGGGGTGTTGGGATCAGTCGGCTTCATCGATCATTGCATCCGAGCTAAGAGAGAAGAGTTCACGCAGGCCATCTGTATCGAACTGGGTAATCCATGCGCCTGTGGCATCAACGATGGAATCGGAAAGCATTTTCTTTTCTTCGAGCATGGTGTCGATTTTTTCTTCGAGCGTTCCGAGTGTGAGGAATTTGTGGACCTGGACATTTTGGGTTTGTCCGATTCGGTAGGCCCTGTCTGTGGCCTGATCTTCGACGGCGGGGTTCCACCATCGATCAAAGTGGAAAACGTGTGTAGCGGCAGTAAGATTCAGTCCTGTACCGCCTGCCTTGAGTGACAGAATGAATACCGGAGAGCCTTCACTGGATTGGAAGTTTGCGACGAGTTCGTCGCGTTGTCTGGAGTTCAGGCTTCCATGCAGGAATGGAATAAAGTCGAGGTTGAGTTCTTTTTTGAGTATATCGACCAGGACATCTCCCATTTCTTTGTATTGTGTGAAAACGAGCGCGCGTTCGCCATTTTCGATAATGGTTTCGAGCATTTCGACGAGTCGCTGGACTTTTCCGGAACGCTCTCGCGTCATGGGGGTTGTTTTCTGATAGATAGCCGGATGATCGACGATCTGCTTGAGACGCGTAAGGAGTGCGAGGACCTGGCCATGCCGTGCGATTCCTGTTGCCGACTCGATTTTGCCCATTTCAGCATCGACGAGAGCCTGATAAAGCGTAGCCTGTTCACGCGTGAGCGTGCAGTAGATTTTGTGCTCCATTTTATCGGGAAGATCCTGGATGATTTTGGGATCGGACTTGACGCGTCTCAGAATGAAGGGGGAGACGAGATTTCGCAGGCGTTCCATAGCGGATTCATCGTTATTTCGTTCGATGGGGATGCCGTATAATCGCTGGAATTTTGCATGGGTTCCCAGAAGGCCGGGATTGAGGAAATCGAGGATCGACCAGAGTTCTGCGAGTCGATTTTCGATAGGAGTTCCCGTCAGAGCGACGCGGAATTCTGCCTGCAGTTCGCGAACGAGCATGGATCGTTTTGTAGAAGCATTTTTAATGGCCTGAGCTTCGTCGAGAACGATGAGGGCCCATTGATGCATGAACAGAAAATCGGAATTGCGGGTGATCAGCCCATACGTCGTGATGACGACAGATCCCGGTGTCTGGAGCTGTGCTTTGAGCGTTTCGAGATCCTGTGCACGTTCTGAACCGTGATGGATGATTACATTGACGCTTGGGGCAAATCTGGAAAATTCGCGCTTCCAGTTACCCACGACGCTCATGGGGCAGATGAGCAGCGTTCCGCGAATATCATTGGGGTGCTTCTGGATTTGGCACAGTACGTGGCAAATCAGCTGAATGGTTTTACCGAGTCCCATGTCGTCGGCGAGGCAGCATCCGAGTCCCAGTCTTTGCTGATAGGAGAGCCATGCGACGCCGCGTTCCTGATAGGGGCGCAGCGTTCCGACGAAGGTGTCGGGTGCTCTGAGCGTCATATCGGCGATATCTTCCTGCGTCAGGCGTTCGAGGACATCGGCGATTTTGCCTTCGATAACGATTTCGATATTGGCATTTGGGGAATTGGGATCGGCGACGCCGGTGAGAGCCCTGTTCATGGCATCAAAGCGCGTCAGCGTTCCATGGGATTCGTTGCTGTTGATGAGATTTTCGATATCGCGCAGCTGAACCGGATCGACGAGGACCCAGGACCCTTTCCATTGGACGAGGGGTTGTTTGAGTGCAACGATTTCGCGGAATTCTTCAGCCGAAACGACTTCGTCTCCGAGCGCAGCTTCCCATTGGAAACCAGCCAGATCATTGAGACCGAAGTAGCTCTTATCGATATCTTCGGGTCTGGCATCACATATTTTAAAGCGAGCCCTGAGTCGTCGCGAACCCTGGTCCGTGAGCTGTTCCGGTAGTCTGACGTCGAATCCTTCCGAGTAAAGCTGTGGGCTGACTTCCGAAATGAAAGTCCATGCCTGATGAACGTCCAAAAAGACACCTTCGGGTTTGGATTGATTCAGGCTTGCGCGAAGGGGTTCAAAATACTGAGCAGCCTTGCCGAGGTCCGTCAGCAGCTGTTCCTGTGGATTTTCGAAACAATGCTGATCAATTCTGAGTCGTTCCGTACCTATTGAGAACACGATACTTGCAGGAATTGCAAGGCTTGGATCGTCTGCGGCAACGAGGACATATCTTAAAAACCAGAAGTTCTGGGTGTCGGGGGTTGGTGCCTCAAGCCAGAAGCCGGTTCTTGCTTCAATATCGTGCAGATCGTTGCTTTCCCTAATGGGAGCAATCCATTGCGTCATGGCTTCGATGAGCTGTGGATCTTCGAGATGATAGTTGATTCGGGATTGGGATTTTTCGCCAACAAGTGCTTTGAACCAACGGGATTCCCAGCTCGTGAGCGTATTGATTTCGACCGGGACCGGATAGACATACTCTTTCATGGGCATGAGATGTCTGAGTTCATGAAACTGCATTTGAGCGAGGATTTCGGGATCGATGATTTTGGATTCGCGGGGAGCAGAAGAATTATCCTGACCGGAATCCGGGGCTGCGGATTCATCCATATAAGATGCTTCTTCATCCGGATTATCGGATGCCGCCATATCCTGAGCTTCATCGTCGGTATCTTCGGACAAATCCTCGACATCGTCCTCTGATTCATCCAATTCAGTTTCATCTTCGTCGAGGTCTTCTTCGTCGTCGGCTTCGTCAGTATTTGTGTTGTTATGTGCAGCAATCGTAAGATCGACGATTCGGGCGGCATGAGCTTTGAGCGTATTGATATCAATATTGTACTGATAATAAAGCAATTCGCTCAGAGGCATAGAGGGTTCGGGATGATCCATTGCGAGCAGCGTCTGATCGATTTTTTTGATGCATTGTGCATTTTGCGGCATTGCCATCAGATATCGGATGTATGCATCAATGGCTGCGTCGAGAAATGCTCTGAGCAGTGCTTCGGGATGCCACATCATGGTGGGTTTCCGATGCCGTCCTTTTCCCTGGCGTTCCCACCGATTATGCGGAGCACTGTATAATGCATGTGCGCAGACCGGCATTAGGCTTGCGATTTGTCTGAGTTTTCCGATATCAAGCGAACTTTCGAATGATGCCTGCCAGACGGCGTACAGTTCATGTCCATTGGTTTTAAGCATGGGAATGAAGCATTGCCGGGCAATGAGTTCGAGTGCAAATTTAGCGGCACAAATCCATGCGGCCATGGATGGACAGGCTAGTCTTCGGCTTTTTTGTCGGTCTTTTGGGGGATTGAGTGGAGCGGTTCCGAATACCTTTATGGCATCGATCATCTCCATTTTTCTTCCTTTGACGCTTTCGATTCGATATCGGCCGTCCCTTGCCGGCAGAATCAATCGAGTTTCGGCCGGGAGCAGGCGCGACGAAGGAAAATCCTGCAGTCCGGCTTTTCGCAGTCCTCTTGACCAATCAAATTTGTCGGGTTCTTCTGGTCCCCAGAGAAACAAATAACCGTCTGAAGGCGCATTTCTGCGCGTCACAAAAGTTGCGTGTACCGGGTTATAATCACGCACGAAAATCTTTGATCTATTCACACTAAGCCTGTCAGAAAGACTCGGGAGTGAAAGCCGGAAGCATTGGCTGAATCATTCCCGAATTGTTGGGATAATATGAAAAACTGCTCATGATACGGAATTCAGCAGAATAGCAGTCATGATACGTTTGGTGTCGTCATAGCGAAGATTCTGGCATTAGGGATGATGACTGGTTCTCAGATAATTTGCCGGAGACGAATGAGAACGGACTCCTGTTCACAGAAATAAGGATAATTCACGCACATGCAGAGCATGTGGTGAATGAAAAGGACCCTGCCCTGGACATTGACAACCAGATTTGTTTCCCCCGAAGTTGTCCAATGTCATGCTGAATGGCAGCGACATGCATTACATAAATATGAATGCATGTCGGGTCAAGATTGTTTATGATTTTTAGCGATTTTTTATAAACTCAGCTGCTTTGTGCAGACGGCGGACCGTCTCGTCTTTGCCGACGAACCAGACAACCTCATAAATTCCGGGAGACTGTGCAATGCCGACGATGGCGGTGCGGGCGGGTTGTGCAACTTTGCCCATTTTCAGACTGCGGTTGGCTGCGATTTCGTTAAAAGCAGCTTCGATGGCTGTTTCAGACCAGTCGGTGATGTTCTGAATGGCGTTGGCCAAGTCTTCGAGCAGTGCCGGGGTATCGGCATTAAAATGCTTGGAAACGCTGGCTTCGTCATAGGTTTGCGGCGCATTCCAGATGAACAGGCTGTCACTAACAATTTCGTTGAGGCTGTGCGCTCGTTTGCGCATCATTTCGAGCAGTTTGTAAAGCCACTCTCCTTTTTCCACTTTGATTCCGGCTTTTTCGTACCGTTCGAGCGTGTGATCTGCGATTTCTTCAATGGGAACGAGGCGGAGCTGCTGTTCATTTACCCATTTGAGCTTTTCTTCATCGAATTCACCGTTGGCGCGATTCACGTCGCAGATATCGAATTTTTCGATGAGTTCCTGCATCGAGAAGATTTCGTCATCACCGTGTGACCAGCCGAGCCGCGCGATATAGTTGTTCAGACCTTCGGGAAGAAGTCCGAGGGCTTCGCGGTAATATTCGACCGAAGGACTGCCTTTTCGCTTCGACAGACCATCAATTCTTGGTGCATGCGCAAATCTTGGAGGCTCTTTGCCCAGGGCATGATAGAGGGCGATCTGGCAATGCGTATTGTCGATGTGATCCGCGCCGCGGATGACATGGGTAATCTGGAGAGCCAGATCATCGACGACAACGGCGAACTGATAGGTCGGCATGCCATCGGACCGAACCATAATAAAGTCGTCCAAATCCTTGTAATTCTTTGTAATGGTTCCCTGGATCATATCTTCGAAGGTAGATTCGCCTTCTTTGGGCATTTTGAAGCGAACGACATGCGTGCCGCAGTCCGGACCGAGATTTTTTTCCCGGCAGGTACCATCGTAGCAGGCATGATTTGCCGTTTCTTTCATGGCTTCTTTTTTGGCTTCGAGCTCTTCCCGCGTGCAGTTGCAGCGATAGGCTTTGCCTTCGTCGATCAGTTTCTGTGCAACTTCGTGATAGATGGCAAGCCGTTCAGACTGGCGAAGAACTGGACCGTCCCAGTTCAGTCCCATCCATTTGAGACTGTCATAAATAACTTGAACCGCTGCTTCTGTGTGGCGTTCACGATCGGTATCCTCAATGCGAAGGATAAACTGACCACCCATGTGGCGTGCATACAGCCAGTTAAAAAGAGCCGTGCGGGCATTCCCAAGATGCATAAAACCCGTTGGTGAAGGCGCAAAACGAACACGTACCGTCATATTATCTTATCCTCTTTTTTTGAAAAATAATTCCCCAACAAAGTGGGCGCACATACATACGACATCATCATTTTGTTTTCAAGTTGTCGAACACAGTCTGGAGCGCGATTTTGTAATGAATTGGTCAATGGCTGCGGTGAATTTTTTTATTGAACTAAGGATCACTTTTGGCCGGCTTTTTGCTATTATACGCATGGCCTGCGAGTTATTTTCATTCGCAGTATCGACATAACAGAAATCCTGTTCTAATGTGTTCGTTCAGAATGGCGTCTTATGGATGTCAAAATATGGAATATTATCTGACAAATAAGGAGTAAAAGTAATGAAACGCAATATCCTGAAATTATTCTTATGCGGTCTTGGTGCATGTGGTCTTCTCTGCGCAGCGGCCAACACGGCGCTTGCTCAGGATCCTCTGCGTTATGAAGTCATGCAGCATCACTCTGCGGATCAGCCGGCCCAGCTTCGCATCATCGCCAATGAGTCGCTTCAGGATGTCGAAGTTGCCATTACAAACTGTGCTCCTCAGGTCGTTCGACAACAATTTGGTTCAATGAAAAAGGGCGAGGTAAAAACGATTTCATGGAATCAGAATCCGGGCAAATACAACTGCGGTGTTTCCATCAGCGGTAAGCTCAATATGGGCGGTGCAGTGAGCGTCCGGAATACCCATGAATTCGTTTGTGGTGCATCGACCCCCCTGTCCCTCAATGTCGATTTGAACGAAATCAAAGAGCTCGTACCAACGACCAATCACGTCGTTCTGCATGCCTCGCGTCCGTTCAATCGGGCGAGTATTACGGTTACGGCAGAAGATGGAACCGTGATCGATACTGTCGATAAAGCGGTGGGCTCCATGAAGGATTATACCCTTTCGTGGAAAGCATCGGCCAAAAAGCCGGTTCTCCTTGAGATTAAGGTTACAGATGAAACGACAGGATCCTGGGCATCCAATACGATTATGTCCTTCCTGATTCCGCATACAGATGTCGTTTTTGATACCAACAAGTACAATATTCGTCCCGATCAGGAGCAATATCTGCACGAACCACTCGAAATCATTTTGGATAAGGTACGCAAATTCGATCGCGTCGCTGTCAACCTTTATATTACCGGTCACACCGATACCGTTGGTCCGGACAATAAAAATGTCAAGCTTAGCCTGAATCGTGCACGTTCCATCGCATCCTGGTTCACACAGCACGGACTCAGCATTCCAACCTATTATCGTGGCGCCGGTGAACGTGGGCTTGCTGTCGATACACCGGACAATACGCCGGAAGAACGCAACCGCCGCGCAGTCTACATCCTGTCAAATATTGCACCTGTTGATGGCCTCGGAAGCTGGACGAAGCTGTAATTGCGGTAATTGCTGCATATACCAAAGGGCGCCTGATGCGCCCTTTTTTTTATGTCAGATTTAAAGGAATGGCTGTTGGCGAAGATGTGTGAATGACTTCACTGGGAACTGTGTGAATATGGTCGTCTTTTCTCCCTCTCTGTATAGGGCAAATTATTCCCTTATCACCCCAGGGAGAGGTGAGCAGTTTAGAACCCCATGACCTGTTTGCGGCTTTTCACGAAAGCACAAATGGTTTTGGCGCGCGCATCCCAGGTCAGATTCTTGGCGTCTTCAGCAGCGGCATTTCCGAGCCTCTCGAGCAGCTCCGGATTGTCGATGAGTTCCGAAAATCCTTTTAATTCCTCATCGAAATTGTCCGGGGGAACGAGCCACGCATTTCGATTATGGTGCAGCAATTCTGCTGTATCGGGAGCCTGTGGGGCATAGATCGCCCGCCCGCTGGCAATGTAGGAATACAGTTTGAGCGGCAGAACCGTGTGGCCCGCTTTTTTGAGCGGTGACGCTGACGGGGGAATCATGACGATATCCGAAGCATAGAGATACTGCGGAATTTCGTTGTATTTTTTCCATCCGGTAATAATGCAGTTGGATAATTTGGCTGCTTCGATTTCGAATTCCGATTTGACGTCCAGATCGTATCCACCGCCGATGAACAGGAATGTGACATCGGGTCTTGCTTTGGCAAGCATCAAAAGGTGGTCGAGCCCTTTTTTCATATCGAACCTTCCGGCATAGGCGGCAATCTTGGCATCCAGCGGCAGTCCCAGCATTTCGCGGGCTTCGTGCTTTGAAAGTACAGGCTCGTAATGTGATTTTTCATAGCCGTTATGGGCTGTGCAAAGTCTTTCGGGATCAAAGCCGTGGTCAATATAACATTGACGCGCATATTCGGAGTGCAGCGTCATGCCCAGAAAATACTTCGATGCAAACATCAATCTAAACAGCGGAATCAAAGCCTGATACTGTTCCGGCCATGGGCGGTATGTATCGTACAGTGCGGGAATTCTGGACATCAGACAGGCCATGATGGCTGGAATATTGCGCGAATAAACAACATCGAATGTTGCCAGCTTTTTCCTCAGAAGTGTCGCGCAAATCATCGGATGAATGACTTTTTGCGGCATCCTCGGACCGGGATAAATGGAGTGGATCAAATCGATCTTAAATTCCCCGTCCACATTATAGTATTTGCGCAGGGATTCCGGGGTCGGCATGTCATCACAATTGGAGGCGGGTATGAACAGAGTACAGTCGCACCCCTGTTTGGCGAGTGCCGACAGGGTGTTGATTGGCTGCATGGATTCGGTGACGATGCTTGGCATGACCTGATCAAAAATGTAAGCAATTTTCATAGTATGTTCCCACTGTTGTTGAAAATACGGACAGAAATCCGGGATTCTGTCTCTGAATGCATGAAGTATAATCGAACTCCGGTTCGGAGTAACGTTTAAAATCTTGCCACGGTCTGCAACCTCATTTAATGTGATTTTCTGTGGTTTGGAGGGGGCGGCGGCCCCCTTCGGCGCTATGGCCTGAGGCCATACGCGCCTGCCCCCACGTCGCTATTTGCTGCGCAAATACGCGCCGTTTGTGCCGAAAGAATGAAAAAGTAAATATCTGCGCGCAGGATGCGCGTCGAAGGTGTGTAATCATGGAAGAGAGCAAAATTGATCGCCCCATCGGTGTTTTTGACAGCGGCGTAGGCGGTCTGACTGTATTGGATGCGGTTCGTCAGGCATTGCCGCATGAGGATCTCGTGTATTTGGGCGATACAGCGCGCGTTCCCTATGGTAACCGTACGCCCCAGACCATCGTTCGCTATGCGACGTCCTGTGCGCGTCAATTGGTCAACAGGCATGTCAAGGCGATTGTCATCGCCTGTAATACCGCAAGTGCACATGCACTGGATGCCCTGAACGAAGCATTCGATGTGCCGGTATTCGGAGTCATTGAACCGGCGTCCAGGATGGCGGTGGATGTATCAAAATCGAAATGCATCGGCATTATCGGTACGCGAGCGACCATTGCCAGCCAGGCTTATACGCGCGCGATTCAGGCCATCGATCCAAATGCCCATGTCTATGGTTTGGCATGTCCCCTGTTTGTACCTCTCGTCGAGGAAGGCTGGGCCGAAACGGATGTCGCGCGTTTGGTGGTGCGAAAATATCTCGAAGATCTGATTGCACTTTCGAACGGGCACGAAATGGATACGCTCATCCTTGGCTGTACACATTATCCCGTGCTGAAATCCCTGATTCAGGAAACGCTTGCATCACTCGATCGGCACATGGTTTTGTGCGATTGCGCTCAGGCAACGGCAAAATCTCTGGTAGAGCATCTTAAAGATCGTCATCTGCTCAGGCAGACCAGTGAATCCGGCTGGTCTGACTATCTGGTTACCGATGATCCTCAGCAGTTTTCTGCGGTCGGGAGATCTTTTATGCATGAACCGCCGGTCAATGTTTCGCATATCGATATCGTTTAGTTTCGCGTCGGCAGCCGGAAGTGAATCATGATGTCCGAACCCATTTCCCATTCCCGAAATCCGGAACTTACGATCTTTAGAAACGATCTTGATGATGAAGAGGGCAAAATGAGCTTGGTTCGAGGTGAACCACCGGGGAAAGTGATTCCAGAACCAAAGTCCCCCCCCTTCCCACCGAGGAAGGGTGATTAAGTGGGATGGGGCCCAGCGTGAAGAGTGACTGAAATGAATAAGAATAAAATGTCGAAAATTGGCGGAATTCTTTTATGTGCGGGTTATGGATCGCGGCTTGCGCCGCTCACGGATGTGATTCCCAAACCGGCCATTCCTTTTTGCGGCGTCCCCATGGCGCATTATGCGCGCCATTCCCTGGAGTGCACCGGTGTGGATGCACTCGGGATGAACGTTCATCATCTGCCGGATCGCATGATCGAAGCGATGAACCATGGCAAATGGATGAATGCAACGCGCGATATTCTGATTTCGCGCGAAGAAGGCGAAATACTGGGAACAGGCGGCGGCGCGGCACGCGTTGCGCGTTTGATGCCGGAATGCGATCGTTTTATCATTTATCATGGCGATGTTTTGTGTGCGGCAGATCTTTCGGATGCATTGAAATCCCATGAAAAATCCGGCGCAGATGTGACGCTCGTCGTACTGCCCAGACCTCATCAGGTTCATGAAAACGTCCGGCAATCACTGGGAATGATCGGTGTAGTGGACGACGAAATCGTCTGCATTCGCGACTGGTGGAAAAATAACCAACCGCTGGATGATTACCGACAGCGCTGTTTCAGCGGCATTCACATCGTCGAAAGACGCATATTGGACAATATCCCGGATGGCAGGAATGTTTGTCTGGTCACGCAGATTTACCGTGAAATGCTTGGGCGCGGTGATGTAATTCATGCCTATGAACCGGAGTGTGATGTTTTTTTTGCAGATGTCGGTACGCCGGCAACGTATCTGGATGCTCAGGTGCGTTGTTTAATGCAGTTCAATTCGCATGATAACCCCGGCAGAACACTCGAAAAATTGGCAGAGGGAAGATGGCTGCTCCGTACTCAGAACGATGGAATTCCGAGCTGCATTTATGGTGATTCAGAGATAGATTCTACAGTTACAATAGGCCCAAATGTCTGCATTCATGCGGGGGCACAGATTGCGCAGAATACGTGTTTAAGTCATGAGATGATTTGTGATAAAGGTGGAATTCGTCTGGATGGAGCATGGATCATTGATTGAGGTTTGGTATGTCGTGGATAGAACGTTTGAGAGAACGCATTTTCGGATTTAGTCATGCCGAACCAGAGGGAATGGAAGAGCTTGAGGCCATTCGACGCAGGCCATCCGAACCGGAACCGAATACGGAACCAACTCAAAAAACACCGCAAAACACTGCTCTGGAACCTGAACCTATTCAGCAGGCGGATAATGGCGTAATAAAATCATTCCCGTCGCGCGTTCTTTTCGTTTGCAGCGGCAATATGTGTCGTTCCCCTTACGGTGCTGCGCGTTTTAAAGAACTCGCCCAAAATCGCGATGTGCAGGTGATTTCCGCCGGAACGCTGCGCATTCAGGGGCGATCAGCCGCCGAAGAAATGATAAAAACTGCGCAGGAAAATGGACTCGATCTGACCAGTCACCGATCGAGCGCGATTTCACAGGTAATGGTTCGCGCATCGGATGTCATTTTCGTCATGGAGAGAATCCATCGCCAGGAGATCATGCGCATCTGTCCGGACGCAGAAAAAAAGATCGTCATGCTCGGTCAATGGCTCGACGAACCAAAAGAGGAACTCATCGATCCCATGGGAAAATTGCCGGAAATCTATCGCGCGGTTGCGCATGAGATCGATCAGGCCCTCGAAAACTGGTTCAAACAGTATGCTTAGGTCCTGTTATTGTTAGGCCATGAAAAATGGACTTTATCTATCCTGTTTAAATAAAAATATAATATATAATATAGTCCTACGATTCTTGCAGGTAACCAGGGTTACCTCTCGGTCTTCCCACACGCCGACTCGCTGTACACCCCAAAATACGTACGGTCTTGGCACACTGCTCCCTTTCCGCATCTCATCCGAGTAAAAAAAGCATCCCGATGGGCCTGGCATATACAACACTTCAGCTGAGCGAGATATGAATTATGGATGAGGCAAGCCTATTGGCCTTTGGCCAATACGGCATGCCATTCGTGCTATTGGCCTTTGGCCAATACGCACGAATCATCAGCGGAGAAGATCGTAGACCAAAATGGCCTGTCTTCGAACCATCTGCTTTTTACCGCTCTCAATATAATTATATTTTACGGTCGCACTGATGTAGAGCTTGCCATCCATGACGCGAATACCCTCAGCCTCGACATAGCCATTGTGCTTATATTGGATGCCATTTTCTGTAAAATTGAGCAAACCATCGAGCTTGGTATTGTCCATATAGTAACCGGAACACTTTCCACTTGTTTCGTTTTTACAGTCGACAGTCGCTTTTTTCAGATTTTTAACAGGGTTGTCTACCGTTGTTAAATGATAGATATACTCATTGCCATTCTCCAGTTTGTCGTAGTGGAATGGCATTGCACCGCCAACCGATTTTCCACCATACGTATAAATATAAATAGAAATTTCCGATCTATATTCGTATTGCTTGTCATTGCCTTCGAGCGTCTTTAGCAGTGCACGTGCATCCCCGACGGTATAAATAAGACTATTCTCCAGCTCCATGCCCTGTATGGCAATCCGCTTCTTGTCAAATTCGTGTATCGGTTTTAATGTCGAGAAGTCCTTGACGGTAATCGTCGGGGTATAACCTGTTATGAATTCGTTGTTTTTATTGATCCATTGAATTGGTCGCTGAAGCTTGACTGTTGACGTTCCAAGCTTCTTTACATCGGAAAGATGATAGGTCTTGACATAGGTTCGGTGGTCTTTGTCATAGGTAGCCCTGAATGAAAAAGTATTATTTTTCACATCAATGGCAGGCTCAAAACTATGGAAAAATGATTCGCCGCTCTTGTCTGAAAGATAGTAATGATCCTTAATATCTGATGGATAAATGAGTTGATTTGGGTTGCTTATATCCCAATCTACGCGGGCAATCGTCTGTGATCGTTTATAGCCATCCGTACATTTGGTATTGTTGTCTGTGCATTCGAGTGTTCCGTAACTTGCAAACCAGAGATAATCTTTTTCGCCGATATGTTCTGCAATCAAATTCTGACCATGGCCTGATGCAGGGAATTTCATGGATGCAGAATTCTTTTTATAATCATTTTGGAAAATATCGAGTTGGGTATGGCTATACTCAATTTTTCCGTCCTTGGTTTTAGTGACGTCTATTTCCGGTAATTGCGTAAAATACATAAAATCGGTTGTATAAAAATCAAATCCCTGTGATACCTGGTTTTTGGCAATTAATTTCAGAGGCTTTTTATATAAATGAATATACTTATTGGATTCATCTTTATAAGAGATTGATTCGTGCAGCCGATCCAGGTTCAAGACACGGATGGTAATGGTGCCTTTCATTTCCGGATGCCCTTTCAGACTTGCCGTACTTCTGGTTTTACCTGTCTTGACGGCTGTAAATCTTGCATTCTTAGGTGTCGTCGTGTTCTGTGCTACCGTCGCAATAGATTCGTCGTCGATCGACAGGACGATGTCAGATTTACAGGGAGCAGTCTCCATGTTGTAAGTTTTTTTGTCGGTTTGGATATAAACGGTCATGTCTGCTATTGAGCGTGCCGTCGAACCGGGAGCAAGTATGTCGAGTTCCGTATAGGAAAAATAGATTTTTTGGACGATTTCATCGCCGCACATGACAACACATTCCCCTTTTGCATCGCATGAATCCTTGCATGATGCCGGGCATTGACAGACGCCATTATCGTTGCAGCTTGTTTTGCAGGTTTCGGGACACGGGCATTTCCCTGATTCATCGCATGTGTTCGGGCATTCATCAGGACATTCTGGATTTGCCGGGCATTTCCCTGATTCATCGCATGTCTCCGGGCATTCATCAGGACATTCTGGATTTTCCGGGCAATTCCCTGATTCATCGCATGTCTCCGGGCAATCATCAGGACATTCTGGATTTGCCGGACATTTCCCTGATTCATCACATGTTTCCGGGCAATCATCAGGACATTCTGGATTTGCCGGACATTTACCTGATTCATCACATGTCTCCGGGCAATCATCAGGACATTCTGGATTTGCCGGGCATTTCCCTGATTCATCACATGTCTCTGGGCAATCATCAGGACATTCTGGATTTGCCGGACATTTACCTGATTCATCGCATGTCTCCGGGCAATCATCAGGACATTCTGGATTTGCCGGGCATTTCCCTGATTCATCGCATGTCTCCGGGCATGCTTTGGGACAGTGCTTGTCAGTGGGAGGCTGGTTGGTACATGATTCCAATTCACTTGTGCTGCAATTTTCCCCAGAGGTGCAGTCGCAGGGCAAATCCTTAGGGGTGTTGCTCGGGGAGGATTCTTCTGAGCAGCCTGCTGCACTCAGTAAACACAGCCACATTATCCACGAAAGACGTTTTTTGGCGCAATTTGACATGATTTCTCACTCCGAATTTGGATAGCAACGGCTTCAAAAGCAGGGAATGTCTGAACAAAGAGCCATTTGGGCAAACGCTTCCTCTCTGACCCATTTTTTGATCAAATGGGCAATCGCACACCTCCATCTAAACAACCAGATATGATTTTACGTACTTTTTATGTGATTGTCGATCTCTAATCACAGGTTCATTCGGTCCTGATATTATTAGGCCATGGAAAATGGCCATTGTCTGTCCTGTTTATAGCATGACCTACATGTGGTATAATGTAGTTTTAATATTCTTGCATGTAACCAAGGGTTACCTCTCGTCCCTTCCCGCCCGCCGACTCGCCGTCCAACCCAAAATACGCACGGTCTTGGCACACTGCCCCCTTTCCGACGTAAAATGTCGTAAAAAATAAGGCTCTGTTTAACCAGCGTGGATATAGCAACAGGTTATGTGGTTAGGTGTGACATCTGTGTTTACACATAACTACGTATGTCCACTCTTCTTATACTTTCTCTTATATTTATATACCACTCACATAGAAAAGTCTGGATACATTATACCCATATACAACTAGTATCATTGAATACATACTACACAAGCCATCAGCATACCTGATATATTCTATGCGACAACTGGTACAGGGTTTCTAAAAGAAATTTCATCTCTGTTGTCGCGATGCTCTATGCTGAATATTCTGTCAACAATGAAATCTTTGAAATGATAACCTGCAATTCTGTTATCATTAAACCATATCAGATAGTTATTCAGATATTTAGTGGCAACGCCATTGAACGGACGCATAAAGCGTTTCATTGTTGAGTGATAGGCGTTTATATGCTGTATATGTGGGCTATGTACACTTAGCAACTTCTCAATGTGTTTCAATCCAGAGTTGTTATGCACAAGGTGAAAACGCTCGCAGAATTGAACGTAAGCGGACAGTTTGTCCGAACACAGAACAGAACCTGCTTCTATTTTGTTTCCGAAAAGAATAGACAATGCCGACAGATTTCCAGAACCAAGTTTTCCTACCCTTGACAATCCTTTACCCTTGGTTGAGACAGCACATGGCACGCACTCTTGCTCATAGCTCAATCCTCTTTTGGATATTGAATTTCCGCGCTTATGAGGCTTCCTGTCTGTGAACAGGCTAAGTTTACGATTGCCTTTGAACGAGAGATGGAAATATGTTTCATCAGCTTCGACAATGCCGTTTAACTTGGTTTTATCCAGTGACAGATTACGATTAAGCACATCTAGGATTTTGTGTCTCCAAAAGAATAATGTTGGAACGGAAATGCTACAAATTTGAGCTGATTTACGGATAGAGAAATGGTTTGCAACACACTCCATGTATTTAAACCAGACGTGCAGTGCTTTCTTTGTGTATTCGAGTGTGGTGTTATTGTTACGGACATAGATAACAACACTATTCTGTTTGACAGTGGGGCATGCCCCACTGTCAGCTTTGCTCTCCGATTGCGGTGTTATAAACCATGTCCAGAACAATAGTAGTGGCAGTGAACGTCTTGTGACATCCTTTGCACAGGTATCGTTGTTTGCCTGTGTTTGTGAGTCCACGCTTAATGATGTGTGTATCTCCACAATGAGAACAGAAAACACCGTCTTTAAATCGCAGATTGTCAGGCGATTGCGATTCAGGCTGGATTGTCTTTGTTGTTTGGCTGCTGTTGGTCAGCACTTTGGAGATGAAAGCGAGCTGTTCAGACTGAGGCAGGTTATGGAACAACTCTATCAGTGTATTGATGCTAGAGGTGCTAATCATGATTTTCTCCGATAGTCAGTGTCGTTACTGGCTTAGTCCATGCACATGATGGACGTTATTTGGAGTGTAGCTAAGAATGTGCTGAAATCAAGCTGATTTGTGTTGAAAAATGACGGTTTTATTTGATAAAATTATTACGTGGATGTAGGGCTTTTACCTACATAATTGTTGACACATGACCTATAATGAGGTACACTTATGGCGGCAAGGCAAGGCAAGGCAAGGCAAGTCCTAATAACTAAATTTACGTCTGTCAAGCACAATATATCTAATTCTCCAACATATTTTTGTTTTCTGAATTGGAGATAGATATGGCAGACCAAAAAATAATCGTAATACCTGATGGAAAAATATGTGACTACATAGATGGAAAGTTCCGAAATGATACCCCAGAAGAGTATGTTCGACAAACAATAGAAAAGCGTCTTGTAAATGAACACAAATACAGACCAAATCAGATTCAGATCGAATATACACTACAAGTAGGTTCCAGAAAACCAAGAGCAGATATTGCTATATGGGAACGTAATGTTGCGGAGCATACGCAAGGAAATGTCAAACTAATTATTGAATGCAAGAAAGAGACTGTTGATGCTCGTAATGCAAAGGACGGCATCGGACAACTACAGTCTTATATGTCTATCTGCCCAAACTGTGAATGGGGAATGTGGACAAACAGTATTCAGAAGTTCGTGTTCCGCAAGACTTTCGATGAAGCAGGTAATATCGGATTCATTGAATACAATGATATTCCTTCAGCAGATGGCGACTTGGACGATGTGAACCGTCCTTCCAGAAAGAGCCTGAAGAATGCTTCAGATGATAACCTGCTGTTTGTCTTTAAGACATGTCACAATCATATTTATGTGAATGATGGAATGCAGAAACAGCCTGCGTTCTTTGAATTGCTGAAAGTTATTTTCTGCAAGATTGAGGATGAAAGGAATATTCCAAATCCGTTGGAGTTCTATACAACTTCTGAAGAGCGTTCTAATCCAGATGGGCAGTTGACTGTCCAAAAACGTATATCGAAGATTTTCCAACGTGTGAAGAAGCGTCATGGAAAGATTTTTGATGCCAATGATGAAATTAAGCTAACGCCACGTAGCCTTGCTTATATTGTTAGTGAGCTACAGCGGTATAGTCTGCTAAACACGAACATTGATATCAAAGGCAAAGCCTATGAAGAGATTGTCGGGGCTAATCTACGTGGTGATCGAGGCGAGTTTTTTACTCCCCGTAATGTCATGAAGATGACCGTAGAGATGATTAACCCGAAGATCAATGAACGTGTGGCAGATACTTCTTGTGGCACGGGCGGTTTTGTTGTGACCGCTATGACACACGTTATTGACCAGATTGAAAAGAGTTTTGTTGCTGAACTTGGAGTACCAAAGAAAGATTGGAATGCTGATACGATTAGAGCATATCAGGAAAAAATCTCAGAAGTTGCTGGCACATATTTCTTCGGCTTTGATATAAATCCTGACCTTGTAAAAGCTACGAAGATGAACATGGTCATGAATAATGACGGTAGCGGCAATATTCTTCAGACAAATTCACTGCTTCCGCCTCATGAGTGGAGCGATGAGTTCAGAACACGGCTTGCAGAAGCGCTTGGTATTCAGAAGTCTGCAATCAGGAACCATAAGTCGATAGAGTTCTTCGACGTGATTGTTACCAATCCGCCGTTTGGCAGCAAGATTCCGATAAAAGATAAAAACATTTTAGAACAGTTTGAACTGGCTCATATATGGGAGAAAGATAAGAAAACTGGCACTTGGACAATGACAAGGAAACTTCAGTCTTCAGTTCCACCAGAGATACTGTTTATTGAACGTTGTACTCAATTCCTTGTTCCTTGCGGGCGTCTTGGAATTGTTCTTCCTGATTCTATACTTGGTTCCCCTGGACTCGGTTATATCAGAGAATGGTTGATTAAGAATCACCGAATTGTAGCAAGCATTGACTTACATCAGGATACGTTCCAGCCTCGTAACGGAACGCAGACCTCTGTTCTCTTCCTTCAAAAGAAAACTCAGTCGCAAAAAGATACTGAAGAAAAGAGTGGACAGATGGCTGATTATAACATCTTCATGGCTATGGTTGAAAAGATTGGTCATGATAAGCGAGGCAATCCTTTGTTTAAGCGCGATAAGGAAGGGAATGAGATTCTTGTTTCTGACAAGAATAATGTTCTTGTGATGGGCGAGAATGCAGAAGTATCCAGAACGGTTGCTCATGAACAGAAGATAAAGGTCGAGGATGACCAGACGCCTGATGTTCCTGTAATCTTTGCTGAGTGGAAAGCACAGGAGGGATTGTCATGGTGAGCGGAAATGTAGAAAATTCCTTGCAAGAAGATGTCATTCAAGAAGTCGAAGTGGCTGAATCACCAGTTAAGTTCTGCACGGTGACGCTTTCTGATGTTATTTCCAGAGGAAAGCGTTTGGAAGCCAGCGTGTTTGATGTTGAAGCAAAATATGCGCGTGCCACCGTTGAACATGGCAAATATCCTGTAATAATGCTTGGTGGTGCTGATGGTCTTACCAATTCATTTGTTTGTGGACGGTTTAAGCGAATCTGGCTTGAAAAATCACACCTTCCGATTTATCAGCCATCTTCGATTACAGACATTTATCCAACCCCCGACGGCTATATATCTCCTAAAACGCAGACGAATATTGATGGTTTGCGCGTTCATGCAGGACAAGTTCTAATGACATGCTCAGGAACTATAGGAAAAGTGTCGTTTGTGTCAAAGGCCTTGGATAACCAGATTTTTAGCCATGATTTACTTCGCATTGATGCGAATAATCCTGAAGATGCGGGATATATTTATACCTATTTGAAGAGCAAGATTGGCAACAAGATTCTTCTGACGAATAGTTATGGTGCCGTTATAACGCACATTGAACCTGAACATCTTGCTTCAGTACCCATTCCAGATGCACCAGTAACAATCAAGAAACGAGTTCATGATCTGATTGTTGGCTCTTATGAACTGCGCGATACATCGAATGAATTGATTGATGAGGCAACAGCGTTACTGGTGAAGGAATTGAAGTTTCCTGATATCAGGGATTTTGACGTTGCGCTTTATAAGAAAAAAGCTGGCGTGGATACGTTCAATGTGAAGCTGAGTGATATGTCAGGACGTGTTGATGCGTCGTATCATGTTCCTATTATTGATGCGATTGTGGAACACATGAAACAACGCGCAGCGGAAGTTACTACCGTTGGTGATAGCCGTGTAAGCAAGGATGTGATACTTCCCACGCGATTTGCAAGAGTGTATGTCGAAGAAGGATATGGCAGCGTGCTTATTGGTGGTAAGCAGCTTTATGAACTAAATCCATCTGGGAAGAAGTATCTTTCAAGAACGAAGCATAAAGCCTTAATGGAGAAACTTGAAGTTGAACAGAATACTATTCTGATAACAAGAAGTGGTACCATTGGAAAAGTTGCTCTTGTTCCTAAGCACTGGGAACATTGGATTCCGTCCGATCACATTATTCGCGTTGTTCCCGCAAGTAAGAATATCGCTGGTTATCTGAGCATTTTCCTTGCTTCGGAGTATGGGTATCCGTTGATTACTCACTATACATATGGTTCTGTCGTGGATGAAATCGACGATACCCATGTGAGCAGTATTCCGTTCCCGCTTCTGAAAAACGAGGATGTTCAGAGACAAATCAATGAGCTTGCACTTGAAGCCAATGAGAAACGCTATGAGGCATACAAAATGGAGCAACAGGCGTTGAGGATCATTGATAAAGAAGTAATTTATGCAAAATAGTGAATCGTGATTATATTTCTATCTACCCATAGTGGCGGCTAATGTCGCCACTTTTTTCTTGACTGGCACGAACTCTCTGCTAAATTCCAGAAGCAGGGATCGTCCTGCCTGTCATACGAGGTGCGTTATGGCTAAGCTGAAAAAACAAATAGATAAGACTGAACAAATTAAATATGCTAATGTTGAAAAACATTCGATTAATGAGCAAGCAGACCCTAATAGGGTTGGCGCAAAGTTAAAACAAATATTAGACAGTCATGCTACTGTTGATATGGATACTTTATTTAAGGCAATTGATGAAGATATTGATGAGTTTTACAAAGATTTATATGGAGCGTCTTTATGATAGTTGAAGCAAAAAAGCAATTCAAATATCTTTTGAATATCCAGTTGCCAATAAATTATCTTAAATTAATAATGATAACAAGGGTTATGAAAAGAGTGTTTTTGG
>JAFRYG010000161.1 GCA_017441205.1 Pseudomonadota bacterium | reverse complement strand
ACCGCAAAAGAAAGCAAACGGTGAAAGCTGCAAGATTGCCGATGATTGTGTGAGCAATTACTGCAATCCACAGGGAAAGTGCGACGATAAACCTGTCGAACCACAAAAGAAAGCAAACGGTGAAAGCTGCAAGATTGCCGATGATTGTGTGAGCAATTACTGCAATCCACAGGGAAAGTGCGACGATAAACCTGTCGAACCACAGAAGAAAGCAAACGGTGAAAGCTGCAAAAAAGCAGATGAATGTGTGAGCAATTACTGCAATCCGCAGGGAAAGTGTGACGATGAACCCGTCGAACCGCAGAAGAAAGCAAATGGACAGAAATGCTCAACCGGGAAAGACTGCACGAGCAATTACTGCAATTCCGAGGGAAAATGTGCAGACCAACCGGTTCATACCGATGGGGCGCTGTCTCTTACGAAAGTACCCGAAGAACAGAACAACACAGAAGGAGCGACCTGTGATCGCAATACCTTTGTCGAACATTGCGACGGACTGAAAGTGATATCGTGCGAAACCAATGATAATAAAACGATCGTCGAAGCTGAGGAGTGCGAAGAAGGCTATACCTGTGCGCTTTCGCTGCTGGACGGCAAAAACCGCGTGATGTGTATCGACAGTAAATCGACGTGCAAGAAAGGGACAAAGGATGATATTGCGTGCGATCTGGACAAATACGGATTCGAAATGAGTGTGACCTATAAATGCCTGCAATTCGAAGACGGCAATTATTATTTTGCATTTGCAGGTCTGGAATATTGTTCGGGTTTATGTACGAGCAAAGGCTGTTCACAGGTATCATGCGATCCCTCAAAAGGTCACACATGCAGTGAGGATGGCAAAGCGACGATGGAATGTGAGGAAACCGAGTCCGGCAAATATATATATAAATCGTACAACTGCAGCGCAGAAGGCGCTGAGTGTGCGGTATATGAGGGCTGGGCGACGTGTATGTAATTCATAATGCATAATGCATAATGCGTAATGCGTAATTCATAATGCATAATGGGTAATTCATAATTCATAATGCGTAATTCATAATGCGTAATGCGTAATTCATAATGGGTAATAGATAGGTGTTAGAGACGTGCGGGCCGCACGTCTGTACAGATGATTATTGGGTTAATGCATAATTCATAATGCATAATTCATAATGCTTAATTCGTAATGCATTATGCGTAATGCGTGCGAAAACCAATAAAAAAACGCCGCGTATTGCCTTTGGCAATAGCGGCGTTGAATGTGAAGCGTATTTATTGCGCGCAGCGCAATAAATAGCGAACCCCCAAAGGTCAGGGCAAAGACATACGGCTAAAACGCATCCACGCAGCGAAAGAAAATATAACAATCATAATGGCGGGGGGAACAAGACTCAGGAGGGATGAATCATCTTCGGAGAGTCTGCTGAAATCAAAGGCAGATTTGAGTGCATCCGTAACATCCGGAACGACCATGGCCAGGATGCTGAAAACAATAAAAATACCAAATACGGCGAGTATAGTCAGAATAAAGGGAGATTTTTTGAATATTACAGAGCCCAGAAGAAACATGCTCTGAGAAACCATCAAAGACAACATCAGGGACAGGAAAATAACAGGTCTAAAACCATCTTTAATGATCATCTGTAAATCCGGATATTTTTCTGTCAGTTCGGAGAGGCACAAATGTCCGAAGTATAATTCAGCGGCATAGAGTCCAAGAATAGATATGAGCGGAAGCAATATAATATAAATGAGATATCGAGATGTGAATTTTTCGAGTTTTGAGCAGGGAAGCATCATCAGGGGCGTTGCAGTTTCTCGTTTTTGGAAGGCGGAAAAGCTGTGTGACGCCATCAGATTTGTAATGAATGGTGCCAGCATAAAAGCTATGACGAGGATGATGACAAACCAGAGTGCTTTGAATTCAGGTGTTTCGACGATGTTGTATGTCAGGATGTTCAGACCAAGGATGAATCCGATCAGAATACCGATTCCGATACCGAGGCTTACGGCATTGGTCTGCAAATCAATGAGCAAGAGCTTGAAAAAGCGTTTTGCAGAAAAGATATCGTTCATAGTTATCTCGTGGGATGAGGGAGTTATATCCGTTAAGGGGATTACCAGGTTCGTTTTTTGTCACTGATGACTGCGTTGAAGAGGGTTTCGAGGTTGAGTTCTGCGATTCCCTGTACAGGTTCAGTATCGCGGCTTTGGAGTCCGATTTTGCCCTGAACCGTATCTTCCTGATAAACCACCTTTTCGGGATTGGTGATATTGCCGAAATGGAAGCGTTCGAGCAGATGATCTGCGGTATCGCACATGAGGATAGATCGGTCTTCGAGAATGATGACGCCATCGATGAGTCGTTCGAGGTCGCGGACCTGATGTGTCGAGATGATGATAAGGCGCTCGGAAGTATTCTGTTCAGCGAGGTAGTTTCTGAAGATGGTTTTGCTCGGGATATCGAGGCCGTTGGTGGGTTCATCCATGAGCAGAATTTTGGTGTTGCAGGCCAGAGCGAAGGCCATGTATGCCTTTTTGTGCTGTCCCTGACTCATGCTGCTGAGAGGCTGATCGGGTTTTACTTCGAAGCCTTCGAGGAGCGTCTGAAGCCTGCTTTCTGAGTAATCCGGATAGAACGAACCAAATTTTTTGCCGTAGGTTGTGATCGACATATTTGGAGCGTGGATTTTTTCGGGCAGCAGGAAGATCTGGTTCAACATGCTGGGCAAACGGTTATGCGGCACGGCCCCGAGTGTTTCGACGGAACCGGCCGAAACGCGATTGAGGCCGGTGATGAGTCGAAAGAGCGTCGTTTTACCAACGCCGTTTTTTCCCAGAAGCCCATAGATATGTCCCGGACCGAGGTTCAGATTGATATTTTCCAGAACGAGCTGCGAACTCCTGGAATATGAGAAATTGACGTTTTTGAATTGAATCATAGATTACCTGTCGAGCATTTTCTGTACGATCTGACGTATATCATTTCCATGATCGGGATCACGGAGAGCGAAATCCAACGATGCTGTGAGCAGCCCGAAGGGCTGGCCGACATCGTGCCGCATTCCCCGATAGAGTATACCATGGAGGGGATATTTTTGAGTATAAAGACGCATTGCGTCGGTCAATTGAATTTCGCCGCCGACCCCCGGTTGAAGAATTTTTAGGAAATCGAAGATTTCGGGAGTGAACGTGTAACGTCCTGTAATGGCGAGTGAGGATGGAGCCAGTGCCGGGCTGGGTTTTTCGACGAGATCATCGATACGCAGACGTCCATTCTCTTCATGTGCTTTGACGATACCGTAGTTTGAACGCTGTTCGAAGGGAACTTCCATCAAAAGGACAGCCGGAGTCTCGTCCATGAGCATCATCAGCCCATTTTCCATGAGGACTTCGTCGGGGAGGAGGACGGCAAACGGCCTGTTGGCCACATCGTGTTCTGCACAGAGGATAGCATGTCCAAGCCCTTTGGCTTCTTCCTGGATGCAGGCATGAATGCGGACGCGTTCATGCAGATTTTCCCAAGACATGCCTTCGTATTCGGGGCCCAAATCACTGGCGTCGAAGCGCAGAAAATGATCGAGGACGTCGTGTTTTCCCGGAGAAATCACAAAAATGACTTCATCACATCCGGCCCGAAGGGCTTCTTCGAAGGCATAACTTGCGCTGGTTCTGCGCCAAACAGGGAGCAATTCTTTAGGAACACTGCGAGAAATCGGCATCCAACGCGTTCCGCGGCCTGCGACCGGGATGACTGCAATTTTTGGATGTCCTTCTTTACTGACCATTATTTGCATTCTCCTGTCGAATGATCACATCCTTTATCATCGTCACATACTTCGTATTCGCTTGTCCATACGCGATATAAATTACCGTCATCCGTCTTTTGACAAATGAACTGTCCGGAATCTTCAATACTCATGGAATCCGCATTAATACAGTAATTTGCGAGTTCACCTTCTTTCTGACAGGCGAAACCACACATTGCCACACCATTCAGTTTGATACATTTATCATCGCAGGAGGTCGACCGTTTGGAAGCGATCAAATTGGAATTCAGATAACAGGTCACGATATTTCTTCGATCGCATTTGTAACTGGATTTATCGTAGGGATCACATTCTTTGGCACTTTCGACCAACTCACATTTTTCGCCCTTGGCGTCGCATGAACCCTTGCAATAATAGCCACTGACGCTAATCCATTTTAATGTATCGCGCGTCGTTTTCTGGCAAGCGGTTGCCAGAACCTGGGATACGCCGGATTCGAGGCCGCATGTGCGTCTGAGTTCATCGAGTTTGGTGCAGTCACCGCCGTCGATGCAACCGGCGCGCTGGCGTTTTAGGCCAAAGTATGTTTCTTCATAGACGGCACAGCCTTCATCGCATGTATCATGAATGACTATACCGTGATCGCAGTATGTGATTTTTGAACCATCGCAAAAATCGACGAACGTGACGGGATCGCATTCATCACCATCCTGGATGGCTTTCATTGCGTCTGTAACACAAACGCCTTCGAGACACGTCCCCTTCGTGCATTTGATATCCTTGCATGGATCGGTTCCGTTTTTGTCATCAGGCGGATTCTGGTCCTGCTTGCCATCATCCGGAGGATTCTGGTCCTGTTTGCCGTCATCCGGAGGATTCTGGTCTTGCTTGCCGTCATCCGGAGGATTCTGGTCTTGCTTGCCGTCATCAGGAGGATTCTGGTCTTGCTTGCCATCATCAGGAGGATTCTGGTCCTGTTTGCCGTCATCAGGAGGATTTTGGTCCTGTTTGCCGTCATCAGGAGGATTCTGGTCCTGTTTGCCGCCGTCTGGGGGATTTTGTGTCTGATTACCACCATTCGGAGGGGTCTGTGTCTGGTTACCGCCGTTCGGCGGGGTTTGTGTCTGATTACCACCGTTCGGAGGGGTCTGTGTCTGATTACCGGGATTTGTCTGGGGTACAGAAGGATTCTGCGGATTGGAACTCCGATCGTTATCAGAATCATCGCAGGCCAGAAAAGCGCCTGCCACAAGAAGAAACGACATATACCGAATAATCTTTGACATGATTTCCTCCAAAGCGAATCCAATATACCAGCGTTCAATAAAGTTGCCGGTGAGCTTATATAATCGGTTCAGAAAGCAAACGCAAATGCATCTTGGATAAGCTATGCCACGGACGACAAGATGGGACGGGGAACCCCGACGGGGTTCATCGTGTGGGGAATGCCTGTAATCCCCCGGTTGCGCATGCAACCGGGGGCTACTCATCGTGAAGCCCTAACGTGCTTTGTTAATTATCATCATGATAGCTTTAATCCATTGTCAGCAGATTCATTTGACTTAAGGCCTGCAATGAGGGGATATAAACGCATTCTGACGCATTGCAGGAATGCCGCCGGAAAGACGTTAAGTGATGAATATGACTGCTATCGATCCTTTTGCCTCAATTATTCATGTTTCGGATTATACTTCTCTGTCGTTTGAACCAGCTTTGGGACTGCTCCACCGGGATGATACCTTCGGTGTTTTGACACTGGAAATCCAGGAAAGAGGCAAGTTTATTGCGTCGTACGATGGATGGAGGATTGCACTCTATCCGGAATCGTCATCGTATGATTTTTTGGAACGTGGGATCATTTCGGAACGATACATCAGGGAACGCATTGTTCATCCATTTATCCGGCTTTTGAGGGGAGGGATATTGCTTCATGCCGGCGCCGTCTGTACAGATGCCGGTGGAATTGGCTTTCTGGCGCCGAGCGGCGTTGGCAAATCGACGATAACAGCCGGGATGCTTGCATTCTGCGGAGCAAAGCTGATTTCGGATGATATTCTGACGTTATGTTACGACGCTGAAAACGGAGGTGTACTGGCACTACCCTCTTCGACGCATCTTGCAATGCGCCACGGAATGTTTGATCACGATGGTTTTGTGGAAAAAACGAACACGACGGAATACAAGCGTTTACTCATGGTCAATCCGCAGCAGTGCGCACAGAAACCATGTGTTCCTGGCGCATTGGTGATCGTTCGTCACTCGCAGGAAATATCCCTCCGAAAGCTGTCTTTTGCGGAGGCATTGCCCCATATTCTGGCTCAACAACTGACGATGTCGCATGCACCGGATGCATTCAGAAGGCAGCAATTCAGGGCGATAACTGGCTGGTTATCCGGGATTCCCTGCTATATCCTTGAGATGAGCTGCGACACGCGCCAGGATGCTGAGGCTGGGATTTGCCGTTTAAAACAATTAGCAATTGGCAATTAGCAATTATTGTACTGGCCATAGATAATGACAACAATATACGATTTTCCTTTTCCTGGGGCATCCCCGACGGGGATTGATTTTGGTGCATTTCATTTGTCTCCCGGTAGCCGCTACGCGCCAACCGGGGGCTACTCGCCAGAAGCCTCCAACGGGCTTCTTTT
>JAFRYG010000016.1 GCA_017441205.1 Pseudomonadota bacterium | reverse complement strand
TATCCATCGCACCAAAAACAAAAAAAGTTTGTAGCTTTGAGGTATTTGGGGCGTTACGCGACCACATGGGGTTGCCCTTACACAGAGACGTTAGACAAAACGTCTCTCAGCCGGTGTGGCTAGTATCCATCGCACCAAAAACAAAAAAAGCTCATTCAGCATTATGCATTATGCATCAATTCAGCATTCAGCATTATGCATTAAGCATCCAGCATTCAGCTTCGATCAAATCGAAAAGTTCACGTATACTTTTCTGAATTTGCTTGATTTTGTGGATTCGTAGCACAAATAATTGAATGTTTTGGGGAACGCCATTATAAATGCAAATGTGTGATTCTATATTAGAGAATTTAATCTCTGGGACGTGCAGCAGTGCTGCTTATTATGGAGCGTATGTATGAAAAAAATATTGTTGGTTTTGGGATTATTTGTTTGTTTTTTTGTATTCGGTTGTAATGATGGCGATGATGAAGTCTCGATTGGACAATGGTGCAGTGTTACTGAATTTAAGAACTACTGTAATGGGGATACGCTGATTTACTGCAGTGATAGCGAGAGTGTGTCCGCAATGCGTTGTGATGAAGTTTGTGCCAGTATGAACGGAACACCTGCCTGTCGATTTTTATGCACAGGTACTAAAGTCGGTGATGTTTCATACGCATGCGAAAGTTGGAATGTGTTGCTTGAAAATACATGTGTTGCAGGAGATGGCGGTGTTTTGCTGCGTATTGAGAAGAGAGTGGATTGTTCCAGCGGCACAAGATGCGTTACCGAAGGAACGACGGCAGGCTGTAAACCAGAGAACTAAGGGGGACGTGGAATTGATAGCGTAATCTGCGGTTTTCGTGAATTCGGCGGCCCGTGGGCAATGAAGCCCACGGGCCGTTTTTTTATAAAAAACGCCCGGCGTATCGTCGTCGATAGCCGGGCGAAAAGCCGCGTATCCCGGAGGGATAGCGGCGATGGCGAGATGCAGTGGCGTGTCGTGACACGCCACAAGGCGAGCAGAGACGTTTCGTGAAACGTCTCTTTATAAAAGCGTTATTTTCCCATCCAATGCATGCTTCGGATCAGCAGAGGAATGAAAGCGACCAGAAGCAATACCGTGCCCTTGATGGCAATCGGAAGCAGGATGCGCTCATGGCGATACCAGAATTTCTTTGGCCGATTCGGCGAATCCTCGTAGGCATAGCCATCTTCGCCGACGACCTGGCGCGTCAGCAGCTGGTTGAGGGCAACGGGCGGCGTCAGATAGCCGAGTTCGAAGGCACAGAGTACGACCAGCCAGAAATGGATTGGTGAAATCTGGTTTGCAGCTGCGATTTGGGTCATTGTGGCCGAAACGAGAATGACCGCACCATAGGGATCCATGATCATGCCGAGAATGACCAGAATGATGACCATAACGAGCATGGCAATCCAGTAGGATGAGAATTTTTCGGGGAGCAGTTTGCTGAGATTTGATCGGTCGATGATGCCGCCGAGACATACCGAGAGCGCCATGAGGCTGAGCAGGCCGCCGGATGCATTTGCAGTCGCATCGGCACTGTCGAGCAGGCTTCTGCCAATACCTGCGGGTTCGGGGACGTCAGTGGCTGGAGTTTGATGAGCGGCTTCGTCGGATGATTTGGCATCCTCATCGTCTGTTTTTTCTGTGTTTTGAGTTTTATTCGTGAGCTTGTGCCAGGCGCGTCGTTCCGTGATTCGGTCGTAGATGAGCATCATCAGAAGCATAAACGGCAGAATGTAGGGAACGGTGTGCTCGTTGAAAGGCGTATTGAGAATGAATTTAAAGAAGACAATGACGATCGTGCCGATGGCAACATGCGGGAGAACCGGAACGACGCATTTGAGTGACGCCGGAATTGCTTTGATAGGATTGGCACAGTGGAGTCTGTCCCTGGCTGTCGTGAACAGGACGAGGGCCATGACGGCAACGTTGACGCCAAGTACGGCTCGGCCTGCACTATAGAGATCCGTCGTCACGACTTGTTTGTTGAGCGCGGCAATGATGACGACGATCAGACATGGACTCAGAACGATACCCATGGAACCGCTCATGGCCGTACCTGCAAGTGCGAGTGAGTCGCGCATGCCGGATTTCTTGAATTCCCGATAAATGATGGCACCAGCGGCGAGCACGAAGATGCCGGATGCCCCGGAGTATGCCGTTGGAATCGCAGACCAGAGCACGATGACAAAGACCAGAAGTTCGGGTGAGAGCTTCCAGGGACGGATGGTGGCGAGCACTTTGTCGGCAATCGTCGTATTTTTGAGCATCATGCCGCAGAAAACGTAGAGGGCGACGTTGGTGTAAAGATCGGCATTTTCGGTCATTTTATTCAGCTGGATGGCAACACCAGAAGGGTGCAGTTCTATCAGCATAAAATAGAGCGAACAGATGATGGCCATATAGGCATAGAGTGGAATGCCCAAAAACGCGAGTCCCCAGGAATCCTTTTTTTGTGGGGCGTCAGGACCGGAATCGTCGGGATCCTTGAGAGGCTTGTAAATCAGCCAGATATTGGCCAGAGCCATGAGCCCGAATACAATCATCCAGAGGATGGGGAGGATGGAGACGTTCTCGACGCCGCTGGTGATATCCTGATAATAGTAGACAAAAAAGGATGCAAAAACGGCGAGATTTCCAATAAGCTGTGCACCCTGGCTGAGGCGATCACTGCGTCTTGAGCGTGGACTGCGCAGTCCGAGATGCTGGCGGTTGAGCGTTGTTGCCAGGCAGCAGAACAGGAATACGAGAATGAGGAAATGCGCTTTGACTTTGACTGAATCCGTTGCGATTTTGCCAATGGCCTGTTCGATGGCCGTATAAATTTTGAGGCCAGTGTCGTTTCGGCGTTCGACGACCGATTCGTATGCGGCGATTTTTTCCTGGCATTCGGCTTTGGCCGCAGCCACTGCTTCTTCCGATACAGAATCATCTTCGCCGAGCAAATCATCGAGGAAAGCGTCTTCTTCGTCGTCAGCTGCAGGTGCAGCATTATCCTGTGCTGCGGGGGCTGCGGCTTCGGTTTCCTGATCGCACGTCGGTCGTACGGGTTCTGCCCGGAGTTCGGAATAACCTGACCAATTGTCTTCGGCAACCGTCAGGAGTTTGCTGTGAATGTTGCCGACGATCGAACAGAATATGATGACGATGAGCAGAATCGTCAACGGGAGCGTGGCAACCAGAGTGGTAAATTTCTTCTGGGTCATAGGCTTTGTTTTGGGTGAATGCAAATCCGAGGCTGATAACAGCAGAAAACGTCTGGATTTGTGTATTTATGGCCGCAAAAAACGGCAAAAGCCGCTGTCCTGAAGAACAGCGGCATGGAAATCGATAAAGCAAATGCTATTCGCGTTTCTGGGCGCACTCGGGACGTGCATTGTCCTCTTTGCAGCGCAGTCTGCGCATCATGCCGAGCATTTCCTTGTCATAAATTTTGTCTTCGTCGCGCAGTTTGATGCGGACATCCTGGAAGAGTGCATCGTATCGGGCTTTGGCATCCTTATCGATGTCGATCCAGTATTTGCTGGCGATGGAGGCATCGGATTTGGTCGAGAGCTGGAGGATTTTGCCGAAGTTCTGCGAACCGTATTCGCGCGAAGACTGGGCAAATTCCGGGGTAAATTTGGATGAATGAATGAGGACCTGTCCGGTCAGCTGTGCAATCGGATAACGGATGATGCCGCCCTTGTCCTTGACGCCCTTTTCCAGTTCGAGAGGTTTGAACGCCGTTGCCGGAGCATAGCAGATATCGGCTGCGCCGTTATTGAAGATTCCGCCGAATGTGGAAATATCGGCGGCGACCATCGAGGCACCGGCGAGTTTGACCATGTAGGTCGCAGCGGCATCGAAACCGATGGTGGAAATTTTCTTTCCGGCGATGGATTCAATGGAATTCCAGGATTTGTCGCGCACCATGATGTAGACGGCACCCATCGGCATGACCATGGCGGTTTCGTAATCGCCGGATTTGAGTTTTGGAGCGACTTTGGGCTGTGCCATCAGGGCGATGGCTTTGCCGAGAAGTTCGTAGCTCGGGGTAGCTCCAAGGGCTTCGACGGTCGCTGCAAATTTCGTAAAACCACGGGCACGGACGCCGGTCAGAAATACGGCATCACATTTGTCGGCCTTGAAATCGTCGGCAGCAGTCTTTTCGTTGGTGTAGGGTTTGAGTGTAAAATCGACGCCCCAGGCCGATGCTGCAACCTGATAATCCTTCATCGTGGCATAGGCGTCGCCATTGGCACCGGAAGGATCATAAACGCAAAGCGTCTTGGCTTCGCCGGCAAATGCATTGTGGGCAATACCCAGAGCACATAACGTCAGTAAGCAAAACGGGATAAAATGTTTTTTCATGCGTAATCTCCTGAATATACTTAAAGTAAGATATGTGAATGACATCACGTATTCGGACACCGTCCGTTCTGAGGTCATGGATAATAGCAATATTCCGGCCATGTTTTGAGAAAGGCCGATTTTTTTTGAGACGAAGCACGATGCCGGTCATGCCTTTATTTGTGTCGATAACGGCATCGTAAAGAATTTATTTGGTTTCAGCGGTTGTTTTTTCGGCGGGTGCCTGTTCGGCTGCGGCGGGTGCAGCATTCGGTTCTGCGGCATTTTCGGCAGCCGGTGCCGCCTGTTCTTCAGGCTCATCGAGCAGCCCGTCGAGCAGATCGTCGACTTCACTCTGGTTCATCGCCGGAGCTGCGGCATCCGCAGGACATGCGGGCTGCATGAACGGCGCGCGATAGCCGTTCTTTCGCGTCCAGGCCAGATCGGCCTGGTGCACGATCATGCTGCGCGCATAGGCATTGAGCATGGACCATTCGGGATTGAGCTTATCTTCGGCAGGCATTTCGGCAATCGCCCTGCACATGACATCATTCATCCCGACGTTGCTCGCCATAAAGGCGAGCATTGCTCTGGCGAGGATGACGCCCTGTTCATCGCCCTTTTTGACGGCTTTTTCGAAGGCTTCAATGGGATCCACGCCCTCGGGGCCGGCCCCGGGAATGCTCAGCCAAAGGGATGCACGGAGTGCCGTCGGCATGCCCCACCACTTGTCGTCGTCAAAACAGGCCGCAGATTTTTCGATAATTCCGGGCACATCCAGAGAGATGCCGACGGATTTTTCACTGTTAAAATCATGCAGAAGCGCCAGCGCACCGCTGGCAAGCCCGAGCAGGCTGAGCAGTTCATCCGTCGAGTTATTGAATTTCTTGCACTTTTCGCTCTGATCGCCAAAGGTTTTGATGGCGTCTTCATAGCCTTTGATCATGCGCTGAGCTGCCAGACGATGGCCCTGCTTTTCGCGGATCAGGGCATCCTGGGCTTCCGAAGTCTGATTGTTGAAGAGCGCGCGTACGCGATCGAGTTCCGCTGCGCGCTGGTCAAATTCTGCACACATTCCGGCGGCCATATTGGTCGCAATGCCGACGTTTTCGGGTTTCAAATCGACGCGCGAAAAGGAGGCCACGACCGGTCCCATGGCCTGCCCCATATTGCAGGCAGATTCCAGATCCCCCTGCGCCATCAGATAGGGAATGGCTTTGTCGTGCGTGTATTCAATGACGGATTCACCCGCCATCTTCTGAATCGAACAGCCGGATAATACGGCCATTACTCCGGCCAATAATAAGAGTTTGAATTTCGACATAACCATGGGGTGCCGCCCTGAAATGACTGAAAGTAATGATATCGGAAAAAGGCGGACGAAAGTGCTGCATTTTTCCGATGCTTCGTTGACTGGGGCCTTTATAACGATTTAGGACGCGTCTGACAATGCAGAAAAACCGCGCCATTACTTGAGTTTAACGCGGTGCGTCATGAAGCCTGACGGATGTGCCCGCGACTCGGTTCAGTTCCGTGACGGGCGCTTCAATGTCCTTCCGATCCAGGCAATCCCGGAGTGATACTTCAATTCTGGCACTGGCCAGAATCAGATAACTCATGCAGACAAAATCTTCGAAGGGACAGGATTCGTCAAATTCCTTTTTCTGCTGCCCGAGTTTTTTGCTGTTATTCTTCATCCAGTTTTGAAGATACTGAACTCTTGCGTCGCACGATTCGAGTTCGGTCAGATCTTCGGCTGCGCGGGTTATCGTTGCCGTCAGCGGCTGTTCGGGCGATTCGTAATAGGCGCACGACGTCAGAACGGCACCGATACAGGCCATAAAAATGATGCAGAAGATGGACTGCAGTTCAATGGTTCGCATTATTTGGCTCCAATCCGGACGCGGCAGGTCAGGTCGAGGTAGTGATCGTGATGCATGCTGTCTTTGGCGCGTTCTCCGCCGTGAATGGCGATGTTGCTGATCCATACCATAAAGACATCGCCATAGGCGGCATCCTTTAATATTTTTTGCCAGGCAAAACTCAGTTTCCAGCGGTAGCCGGTATTGCCGGCAGACCTGCGTTCCATCTCGGTAAATGTTCTGTCTGTTTCCCGAAGCTGGCGGCACATCTGTGCGGACGATGCATACTGCTCGACACTGTCACACCACGAATACGGATCCGATCTTTCCATTTCAAAATCGACGATATCTCGCCATTTTCTCAGGTTTTCGCGGGTGTGAATGCTGCCGCCGACCGCCGAATGCTTGCCGAAATAATCCAGATCGGTCGTCGTAATCAGCGCCCCGGTCGAAGTATTCCAGCAGTTCAGCGAAATCTCAAAAGCCTTGTCATCCAGTTTGGGCGCATCCTCGCGGTGGTAGAGCATTTTCTTATAAATGCCGGCCCCCAGCCGCAATGACTTGTCTTCGGGCACCGCAAGATCTTTCGGTGTCTCGTACTGCGGATACCGATCGATGATCCAGACATCGACCGTAATGTCCGGATAGCCATTCTTTTGCGGCCAGACCGTGCGCACGCGGTCACCGACGGACATCGTCAGAAAGAGATTATAATAGTAATCAAACAGGACATACGGATTGACCTGGGCAATGTAATCGTAGCTCACGACCAGCTCCAGACCGCCGTCCTCCCTGGGTTTCCAGTAGGTTTTTTGCAGATGGATGAACTGATCTTTCTGAATCTTGCTGCCGTAGGTCTGTTTGAGTCTTTCCGTCCGGGCGCCGGTTTCGGGAACGCGGCCTGGCCCCGGAGCAATGCCGGCATTGGGTTCGGTTGGTTTGAGCCGGAACCCCAGCAGCTCAATTTCCCAGATGCGCAGATAGGAATCGCCCCATACGCGGACCTTGTCGCCGACGACCATGTGCGTGACCACATCCTGGATCAGCGGCGTCGATTCATCGAGCGACACGGTCGTCGAGTCCTCATTGATGAGCTCGTCGCCGGCATCCTTGATGCTCAGATGGATATCGGCTATCGCGTCGCGCGGCGGATTCTGCTTGCCGTCGCCCTTTTTCATGTAAAGGTAGGCATGGCCTCCCGGCGTGACCAGCGCGTGCTCCGAGAGCAGTTCCATGACGGGTTTCGAAGGGGCATAATCGCCATCGCCAATATAACCGGCAAAACGCAGACCATCGGGTTTTGCGGTATGGCTGCAGGCCGGCATTCCCAGACTCATCATAAGAAACATAAAGAGAATAGGATTGATTCGCATCCGGGAGCCTGGTGAAATGTGAGCTTTGACTTGGAGCTTTGAGCTTAAAGAAGTGATCAGCATTATCTTGATGCTTTGGCAAGAACCTTTATACCCAAATGCAATATGGCAAAACAAGTGGGTTCTTTTATGGCTTTTGGCGCTTCGGCTATTTCGCCCGGGGGCTCAATACGCCTTCGCCGGCGCACTTTTCGCGCTGCTCAATACGTGCGCCGATTTGAGTCGGGCGTTGGAAGTTGGAAGGTGGAAGTTGGGAGTTGGAAGTTGGAAGTTGGGAGTTACGCAATCATAAAGCTTCTGGCCAAAGTATCGGGAAATGCTGCTCACTTCTAAAAGCTATAAGCTATAAGCTATCCAAAAACTCTAAGCTCAAAGCTCTAAACTCATTAAGTGTTGGAATTTGGGAGCGGCAGGCGATAGTCTATTGCCGGGTTACAAAATCCATCATTCCGTTCTTCAGAAAAATCCCGGTCACTGCCTGTAACAACTAACGACTAACAACTAACGACCAACAACTTGAAAAGCATGGCGTATTGGCCGCAGGCCAATAGCCATGCAGGCACACCGTAGTTCCGCTGTGCGGAACAAGGTGGGCCAAAAAAGCAACAAAATGAATAACTTAAATATTGGGAGATGGCGTCCGGATTTGATAAAATAGACGTTGGTGTTTGACCCCAAAGCCGCACGGCTGTTCGATAAGGATTGCGCTATGTCATTGTCCATTCAGAAGTTTTTTACGTGTTCCCTGATCGTTTCGACGATGTTTCTGGCCCTGCCGGCGAATGCCGAAGAATGCGAGGGACTCGGAGATAATCCGGACTGGCAGAATGGGATGAATGCCATCAGGGACGCTTTTGACAAGGCGGATTATGATGCGGTTTTGCTGAAGGGAGAAGACCTGAGCTTTATCTGTTCGAGATCGCCGAAGCTTAATTATTACATTGCGAGTGCGCATGCGGCGAAGGGCAGTTATTCGGATGCCGCAGCGTTTTTCGAGATTGCCGGCGATGCGACGAGGGATTTTGAAACCACGCCGGATCTGGTTCAGAAAATCTATTACGGCAGATATGAAGCGGAGCATCCCGAAAGAAGTGAAGCCGCAGTCACCGCACTGACGCAGGAAAATGAGAGTCTGCGCAAAGAAAGGACGCTGCTGAGCAAAACGAATGAATCGCTCGAAAAACAGATGGCTGCCGTGCGATCCCATTCAGGCGCAACTCCATCCGGGGACAGCAGCGATGATGCTGCGAGAATATGTCTGTCGGACAAACTCGCCGATGACAAGGCCGGACTCTGGACGGGCGTCGGCGTGGGAGCTGGCGGCATCGTTCTGACCATCGTCGGGAGCGTTCTGGTGACCAAAATGGACAAATACAAACACACCGGGTTCCATGAAGAACAGCTCGATGCGGCAGAGGCTGCAAAATATGGCCGGCAGGCCGGCAGTGTCCGGGTTCAGGATTATAAGGTTTCTGAAGGATATGTCGCCGGCTGGACACTGCTCGGGGCAGGCATTGCATTTACGGTGACCGGAGCGGTTCTGTCGGGCATATATGGCTATAAGGTAAGCCACGATGAGGATCGGTTTGCCCTGGGAATCTCGCCGTTCGGTGCCAGTTTTGGGATGACATTTTAGGACAGGGAGGCAGAACGATGAGATTCAGGGTCTGGATAGTCTCTCTGGCAGCATCGTGGATGCTGGTGTCCTGCAGTGATGCACTGGAGTTTTCGGTCATCGAGGATGAGATTGAGTCTGCGAATTCTTCCAAAATATGTTCGCCCGAGTGTGAATATGGCAATACGTGCAAAGATGGTGTGTGCGTCATCGCCGATGATGGGGCGTGCACCGACAATGCGATGCGGTGCAACGGCAGACAGCCTCAGATCTGCGAACATCAGGCGTGGAAGGATGCCGGTTCCGCCTGTTCCGGCAATACCGTATGCCGGCAGGGAAAATGCTCTCTCGATGGTACAATATGTATGATGAATGGCGTTTATACGTGCCTGAATGCGTATTCGGATGGCCCGGGGTATGTTTATGAGTGCAGCAATACCCTGTGGAAAGAATTGGAATCATGCGCCGGAAGCAGTTCATGCCTGGATACGGGAAATCAGCTGGCGAACGAGAATTTGTGCGGCAGCTGCCTGAATCATACCTATCAGTGCCAGTCGGAAGGGGAATCCGTCTCACTCAGGGAATGCGTCAATGGTGTCTGGAGTACGAAGGGCAAATGCAAAGGGCCGTGCGATGAATCGAACGGGTGCGAGGTGAACTGACGGTATCGCCGGCAATTTCTATCCTCAGGGGGAATGCGGTACCAAATTCCTTGCAGACAGAACACTTGGCAGTTATGATTCGTCTGCCTGAATTTAGGGAATATCGAAAGGAGTGTGAGCCTGTGAGATCCGGTACCTGGAAAGTGATTGCAAGTGTTTTGGCCATCGGAATGTGTGTGGGCGGATGCGATGTTTTGAAGCGCCGCGCCAGTTCGGATATGGGTTTGGACGGCGAGGGGAATCCGTCGAAACAGGAAGGATTCGTCCTGGATGATTCCGGAACGACGCGGCTTTTGCCGCCGGATGAAATGCAGCAGCGCAAGGGCGTTGAAGTTTCGACGACGGAACTCGGGAATGCCGGTGCCAGATCGATTGCGCCGGGACATGGCTGGATTTCCGAAACCAAAGCCAGAAAGAACGGATCGTTTTTGCTGGCCTCGACGAGTCACGCCGGTACACTCGGCGGAGACATGATTCGCCGCATAGATCTTGGCAGCAGCAGCAAGGATATCAAGGAATTCGATTACGATGACGAAACTGCCGGAACGCAGGGGGCCTATATTTATGTGCCCGACGAAATGCGCAATGCGGTTTCATCCAAACTCATCGATGCCGACGGCATGTTCACGGGGACGATTTGCGCTCTGATCCCCGGGCCAAACAAAACCGTAATTGCCATGTCCGGCGGGACTGAGGGCGGCTATGGATTTGTGATCAATCCCTACGAAGAGGCTTCTGCGTTTACGCCGCTCCAGGCATTTAAGATGCCGTATGCCACTGCCCCCTGCCGCGCCGTGTATTCCGAGCAGACCAAGAAACTGTATGTCGTGGATGTCGTTCGTACGGAATCCAATGGCGGTCAGAACGGCATTTTTGTCGCCGATATCTACAATGATAACCGCGGATCCATCGCATCCTTCTATGCCTTTGATCTGAAGTACCGCATCAATTCCCATTCGCTCAACAATTTTCAGGATATTGAACTGTTTAAGGACAGCCTGTATCTGCTTTCGGGCAATGGACGTTTTGAGTCGGAGTGGGATGCAGTCGTCTATCGCGTTCCTTTGAATAAGGTCGGCGAGCCGCTGTTCGAGAATATGAGCTATACGCGCACGAACAATCCGATCGTGCGCAGCGACGGATGCAGTCTGAGTTCCTGGAACATCGGATCACTCGCCCTGGTTGAGCAGAGTGACAAGAACGTCCTTCTGACGTCGGGAACGACGGCAGTGATCGCCTGGGAAATCGGCGAGGACGGAAGCCTTAAGAAAATTGATATGAATGCCAAGAAACCCGGCGTTCAGGGCTACAATACCGAGGACAATGGCCAGGGCGGTCTGAAGTTCCAGTTTTCGCCCGACGGCAAATCCCTGCTGATGCTGCCGCACTGCAGATCCAATAAAAATAAGGTGAAGATCGGCGGCAGCGATCAGATCTTTGCATTCAATATCACACAGTTCTCGGTGCCGGAGCTCAAAGTGGGTGATGGCATTGATATCGCGTATCGCGAATTGCTGACCTCGCTCAAGGATGCGGCATATCGTCCGCCATTTTCGATGACGATGCGCGATTTTGCCGTCGGTCCGAAGCATATTGCGGTACTCGGATCATCGGCATCGAATCTGTCGGGACTGAGTGCGGGTTCGGATGTGACGATCGTCGACCGCGATAAAAAGACGCCGATATCGTTCAACAAGCCATCGGATATGCGGCGTGCACACGAGATAAAATACGGGTTCAAGCTGGCTGCGGGAGATAAAGCTTTCGACCACTCGGAGCAAAATTCTCATGCCGTGTTGTGGATTCCGTAGATTATGGGCTAAAGAACTTGACAAAACGGGAATAGATACGTAAAAAGCGCCGCGTTTATTTGCGGCAGAAAAAACCGTAAATGCATTAACTTGTCGATGCAAAATAAAGAAAATTTGGAGGAAAAATGGCAGTAAGTCTTCGACTTCAGAGACATGGTGCAACGCACCGTCCGTTTTATAAACTGGTAGCAGCTGACAGCCGTAACGTCCGTGACGGCCGCTGCATTGAAATGCTCGGAACCTATGATTCCGTCAGCAACCCTCACAAAATCAACTTCAATCTTGAAAGAGTTGATTACTGGCTTTCGAATGGCGCTATCGCCAGCGATACTGTGAAATCCCTGATTGCTCAGGCCAGGAAGTAATTACCTTAACGGAAATCGAAGCGCGGGAGCATCGTATGAAAGAATTAGCTGAATGCATTGAGTGCGCTGCCAAAGCGATGGTCGATAATCCGGATGCTGTCAGTGCCAGGGTCGTTGAAAAGAATGGCTTGGTGATTGAACTGAGCGTTGCAAACGAAGATCTTGGCAAAGTGATAGGTAAAAACGGTCGAACGGTGGAAGCACTGAGGACGATATTGAGCGCAGCCGCTGCAAATCATCAGACGGCGTGCCGCCTTGAGATCGTCGAATAGTTAATCCGCATCGTACGGGCTGTCGCACCATTGAGGCGATCCCCAATGGTGCTTTTTTGTGGTTATTCGATGAGTGATGGTCAGGAAAAGATACTCGTCGGGGTGATAGGTCGTGCCCATGGGGTGCATGGCGCGGTTCGCGTGTGCACAGAAAACGACGGTCTGCTTCGCAGCAAAAAGGTTTATCTTGGTTCAGAGCAGGATGAATACAGCGTGCGCCATGCAGGACGGAACGGGCGTTTTGTGACCCTTGAACTCGAGGGCGTTGACGATCGCGATCAGGCTGCGGCATTGACGGGGCTTGAGGTTCGAATCGACCGCAGCAGCTTGAAAAAACTGAAAAACAGCTTTTATGTATGCGATTTAATTGGGTTATCCATCTGTGATGAATCAGGTCATGTGTGGGGGCGCGTCGATGCAGTCATGCCGAGCGGTGCCCACGATCTGCTTCGTTACGTTCGTCCGAATGGCGGGACAGGGCTTGTCCCATTCGTGTCGGCCTATGTCGGTCAAATCGATATGGAAGCCGGGACGATCCAGGTTCAGGCGGACTGGATGTCAGAGCTCGATGCCGTGTATGAACAATAGGTGCGTATGAGGCAGATTTGCTTTGTATCCCTGTTTCCGGAATACTTCGAGGCGGCGATGAAGTGCTCGATTATCGGGCGCGCTGTCGAAGCCGGGAGTATCGGCTGGCATTTCGTTCAAATCCGTGATTTTAGCCTGGATAAGCATCATCGTGTCGATGATTCGCCCTATGGCGGCGGTGCCGGCCTCGTCATGAAGCCGGAACCCCTGGTGGCTGCTATCGAAGCCGCCCGGAATCTGTGCGCAGGTGGCCGGGTGATTCTGATGAGTCCCCAGGGAAGACCTTTTAATCAGGCAGAAGCAAAGCGCCTGAGTGCTTGCGAATCCCTGATACTGGTCTGCGGCCACTACGAAGGCATTGACGAACGCGTGCGTGCTTATGTGGATGAAGAAGTTTCGATAGGTGATTTTGTTCTGACCGGTGGAGAAATCGCGGCTCTGGCCGTGAGTGATGCCATCAGCCGGTTATGGCCGGGAGTGCTCGGAAATGACGAGTCAAGCGTTGACGAAAGCTTTTCCGAGGGCTGGCTTGAGTATCCTCAATACACGAGGCCAGCCGAGTTTCGGGGCATGAAAGTCCCGGATGTTTTACTTGGGGGCGACCACGGGGCGGTAGATAAATGGCGCCGCTGCGAGTCAATTCGTCGAACCGAAAGCAGACGACCTGACTTGTACGAAAAACTCAGTCCAGCACTTTCCGATAAGGAACGACGCTGGATCGAGAACGAACCGTGAGAAATGGCCACCCGTCGGTAACCCGCAGGTGCGGATCCGACGCTTTTCGGGGGATCATTCCGGTCGTTTGACCGAAATGATAAAACAAATTTCAAAAACTATTTGACAACTGTTCGCGATGAGTGCAAAAGCCCTCCCGCGGCAATTTTGCTTTTGTAGGAGTTTGATCATGACTTGCCCAATCATTTCAGCAATTGAGAAAAAACAGCTGCGCAATGATATCCCGGACTTCCGTCCCGGTGATACCGTCCGCGTTCATGTGAATATTAAAGAAGGCGATAAAGAACGTATTCAGGTTTATGAGGGTGCCGTGATTCGCCGCAGCGGCGGCAGCGTCCGTGAATCCTTCACCGTTCGCAAGATTTCGTATGGCGTCGGTGTCGAACGTACGTTCCCCGTCCACAGCCCGAAAATTGCCAAGATCGAAGTCGTCGTTCTCGGTAATGTTCGTCGCGCCAAACTTTATTATCTCCGTGATCTGCGCGGCAAAGCCGCCCGTATCAAGAGCGTCCGTACCCGCAAGGCTTTCGGCGTTCCCGTTACCGGTGATGCTGAGTAATTATTGCAAAGCTTTGGTTCGTTAAAAAAGCGTCTGTTTCAGACGCTTTTTTTTTGGCTGCGTACGGCAAGCGTGTCGATGCCGGCTTTGAGTTTAAGAGTGGCAATTCAGGCTCCAGCTTCCAGGCTTATCAACATTCAGGTGATACAGTACTTTTTTAAACACAATCCCCTGCGGCATCATCTAACCCCTTGCGGCGTATATGGGGTTGTGCTAAAAATGACGCTGTCACCTGCTGTGTACGTCATGTACCAGTTATGCTTAAACTCCTAAGACGTTAAATAGGGACTTGTCCCTGTGGGGATGACGAGCACGCCTGCTGGTCCAGGATCCTTGTGCCCCGCATAATGAGGCCCACCTGCATTGTCAGGATGTTTAGCGTTAAGGTTCAAGCGGCATGGCGGGTGATTTTTTTTGCGCAGTTTTATTCAGACCTCTCAGACATATAAAGGTGTGATTGAATGGCAGCCTTCGGAAATCAGAATGTCGATGATGCGTATCTGACAGAAGCTATTCTTACAGCATTGAAACATGGTGATGGTGATCTGCGGCCGTTTGCCGTCGGACATCGCCCAAGTACGCAGGGAAAACACGATAATCGCCGCAAAATGCAAGATCCAATGAATGACTCCGGACTGTCGGATGTCTTTTATTCCGAAAATGCCGGTGAGGACGAAATCCATTGCCGGAGCTGCGGTGCCGTTTGTCCGCGCTCCAACAAATACTGCGGATTCTGTGCTGCATATCTCGGAAACTACACTTCAAAGCGCCAGTTCGCGGATGTCGAACTCAATAATATCAATCTCGATATTGCTTTGATTTCCATCAATGAAGACAGCACTGACGGCGTTCGGATTCCGCTCAAGTTCAACGAAACGATCCTCGGTCGGTCCGGCGATTCCAGATTCCCGTCCGATGCCTTCCTGTCCCCAAAACACTGCCGCTTGCTCGTCGAAGGGCGCCAGCTCTTTATCGAAGATCTCGACAGCCTGAACGGCACTTATCTGATCGCTCGCGGTGAGGTCTGTCTGCAGCCAGGTGATTGCTTCATCGCAGGACGACAGCTTCTCCGCTTCGAACGCTTCGAACAGGTCGTCTCCAATAAGGCACGTTCCGTCGACGGCACGCGCTATATGGGTTCGCCTTCGAGCGGCGGCGATTACAAACTCGTACAGATCGGCGTCGGCAATATCACTCAGAACGTCTACTGCCTCTCGGAAGGCGGTGCCATCCTTGGACGCGAAACCGGCGATATCATCTTCAATCGCGATCGTTTCATGAGCGGTCGGCATGCGCAGATTTATCCCCGCGAAGACGGTAATTTCTATCTGCTCGATTTGAATTCATCCAATGGTACATGGATGAAAATCAATGGTAAAACACGCCTGACACACGGCGATCTCATCTTCCTGGGACAGCAGCTCTTCCGTGTCGAGTCTCCGGATATCCTCTGAGTGGGAGTTTAATATACTTTGAACACCAAACCTGAGTCCGAAATATCTGATGCCAAATCAGAGGGAAATGCCGGCAGCTCTGTGACGGCATCTCCCAAAAAAGTGAGCGGCGAACAGCCCGAAATTCCTAAAAATGAAGGTTCGAAGGAACCTGTCCCGGTTACCGATCAGAAAGCCGAAGCAAAATTGAGACGCGAGGCAGGAAGCGCTCTTAAAGAGGCTAAAAAACTGTTCAAACGCGCTCAGAAAAAACTGTCTGCAGATCGTCAAAAAGAAGTTCAGGACGCTATCTCGGATCTTGAGGAATCGCTCAAAGACTCCGTATATTCCTGCAAACCCGCTTTCGATAAGCTCCAGGATGTCTTCAATAAACGCCTCAAGTTTGCCAAAAAATCCGGCACTCAGGAGGTCGTCGAAAGCCTGCTCATCGCACTCGCCGTAGCACTCTTTCTGCGTACTTTCCTCATTGAACCTTTCAAAATTCCAACGCGTTCCATGGTGCCTACGCTTCTGGAAGGCGATCAGCTCTTCGTCACCAAACTCAGCTACGGACTGAGGCTCCCCATTCTCAACAAATACGTCGCCCATTTTTCTGATCCCGAACGCGGCGACGTCGTCGTCTTCGCCTTTCCGCGCGAAGATGCCGCAAAATACCTCGCCAGAACAAATTCCGGCTGCCTGCAGGCCGAATCCCTGTCCGAAGACAAGGATTATATCAAACGCATTATCGGCGTCGCCGGCGATACCATCGAAGTCCTCAATCAGGTCGTCTACGTCAATGGTGAACCCATTTCCCAGCAGCCGGCTTATCAGCGTACCGTCTCGGATTACCGCTTCCTGACCGATCGCCTGGAGGAATCCTGGAATCGCGAAAAACACGGACTGCACAATTATATGACGATCACACACGCCATTCCCGACAATCATTTCGGACCCATTAAGGTTGAACCGGGACATGTGTTCGTGATGGGCGATAATCGCGACAATTCCGCAGATTCCAGATGCTGGGGACAGGTTCCCGTCGACAATATCAAAGGACGCGCACAGATCCTCTGGTGGTCGCAGGGACATGTCGGCATTCGCTGGGAACGCATGTTCGATTGGATCGATTAATTGGGGCTCGCCTTTTTGCGGTCGGTTCAAATCATTCGCAGGCTGACGGCCTGCTTCGAAAGTGCTCGCGTCCGTTTCCGCAAATACGGCTCACTGGCTGCGGCTATCTGAAGATACGCCGCAGCTTTTTTTGTTTTTCCTTTCAGCCGCCGTCAGGGCTCTGGATTACCCGGATTCTCATCGTTTCCTGGGTTACCGTCGTTTCCAGGATTACCGTCGTCTCCAGGATTACCTTCGTTTCCTGGGTTACCTTCGTTTCCTGGGTTACCTTCGTTTCCGGAATTCTCATCATTTCCGGAATTCACATTGCTTGAATCATCCGGGGCCGTGTAATCTATTTTATTGGACTCATCGCGCCCGTAGGAATAATCGGGGGCGACGTAGCAGAACTTTTTATCGCCGATATCGCTGCGGCAGCTGTATTTGCTTCGGCAGTCCTTGTCTTTTTTGCATTTTTTCAGACAGTAGCTGATGGCATTCGTAAAGGAGACGCACACGGCATCTTCGGGACATTCTTCGTCTGATTCGCAGTTGTTGACCAGACAGTATCCGCCTGGCGAATCCGTGTCGCAGACCGTTCCCGAAGGGCAGTCATTCGAAGTCGTACATTTGTCGCCGATTTCGGCTTCGCAGCCCATCAAAAGGGCAAATGTCATGAGTAGGAGGAGTAGGTATTTCATATCATCGGATATCTGAAAATCGAAATGCGATGCCACACAAAACCTGAGCATAGCACCTGAATCCCGCGAAATAAGCGGTTTTGTGCATTCTGTCAAGGGAAACGGATTGTGGGGTTTGCAATCCGCATATTCTCAATGAAATGTACAGCAGTGTGCAAACAAATCAAGCAATCCGCGAGCCGTATGTGCTGTGGCACATAGGCGAGCAGAGACGTGCCGCGGCACGTCGCCGGCGGGGCGTATTCCGCAGGAATAGCGCCGCCTTAAAAAAAGCCCACAAAAGAATGATTAAAACAGAGCAGATTCGTCTATGAGCTCTTCGAGCTCCATGATGGCGATATCCGTGCGTGTGAGCGGCGCCGTGCATTTGCAGTCATCCTTGATGCACTGAAGGATGGGGCATGAAGCAGAAACGCGGGACAGTCTCTGCTGATCCATGGGCGACAGAGGATAGTTGCTGTTGGTATAATAATCTTTGCTGCAGGTCGTGTCGCAGATGGTATGAAGCTCGTAATCGTGCCAAATCCCGTCCTCACAGACAGCCAGATACTGATTCGTGTATACTTTTAGATGTTCCCGGTAACAATTGTGTTCGGTACAGGATATGGACAGCAGCGCTGCGATCACGAAGCCTGCAGTGAGTGAAAATCTTACGATATGTGATTTCATGGTCGTGACCTCGTATATGTTAATAATTGTAGATGAGGTTGAATGCCGGCTGGATGCTCTGGCGGCCCGTCAGTCCTTCGTATTGGAGGGCTGCACCGATGGCGATGTGATCGGTCAAAGTCGCGTTGATGCCGAGCGAGAATTTGGCGGCATGGTTGGTAACACCTTTATCCCGGTCGGTTCTCAGTCCGAAATATCCGAGGAAACCGACGCCGAGAGAGAGGAAAAGTGATTTTGACAGTGGGATAAAGCCGTAGAGCATGATGCCCGCGCCCGCGAAATAACCATCCCAGTCGCCTTGTTCAACGGCGAGGTATTTAAAGCAGATATCGTCTGCACTCGTGATGCGCTGCGGGCAATGGTAGTGTGGATCGTCTTCCATCACAGCGCCGCCGCGAAGCATGAGTTCCAGATAAGCACCAAAATATTTCAGGGTGAAACCGATATCCAGCGCTGCTTCCAGACCTGCACCCGGAAATTCAACGGATGAACCGCCGCTGGTTAACTGCTTCTCCTTTATGGCATAGTAGGGACCAACGTTCATGAGGAGCGAAAAGGCTGCACGCGTATCGTCGTCGGATGTTGGCATTGCGGAAGTTGGTCGTTCATCTTCTGCCTGCATCATCACTGGCTGCGCAGGAGCCTGTACGTACACATACTGAACCGGGGCTGCCTGGACTGGCGCCGGTGAAGCTGCGGTCATCGGTACGCTTTCCTGCGGTGCAGCGGCGGCGGGTTGTGCGTTTGCATTGACGTCCTCAGCCTGGGCCATTGCGGCCGCCGGGATGCAGAGTGCGCCGGTAATCAAAATGGCAAATAACCACTTTCTAAAATTCATAACATCATCCTTATTGTTTACGGGCAAATATGCCTGTGAATTGTCTATCGTGACTGGCGGCATTCTAAAACGATACAGTCGGTTCTGCATTCAATTTTTAATGCAAAATCAAAGTCTAACTGCCCGGAATCATGAATTCAAGAGCGGCTGATGTAACGGAGTATTGAGAGTGGAGTAAATGTTGTAAATCGCGAGCGTGCTACAATATTCCGGACAAGCGCCTATGAGGCCAGGCGGTATAGCCGTTGGTGCATAAGCCATAATACCTCCACGCAGCGGTTGAGTGGTGGTCTTTTGAAAAATGAAGAATCTGCTTTTGCCCCCCCCTTCCACGGTTGAGCTAGTTTCTTTTTCGGCCTTAATTATGCCCAACCGATGTGATTTCGCTTTTCCAGAAGGCGCAGTCGTTGACAATGGTTTGCAGTGTGATATGATACACACTGACAAAACGGCAAGCTCTTAAAGGGCTTGGATCACACACTGACATTTAGTGTTGTGGTACCTGATCATTACACATGTCGATTTCGCTTTCCCAAAAAGCGTAGTCACAAACCTTGGAAACTGAAAAAACCACGATGTACCCCCCGCTTTCTCAGAAGGCGTAGCCACAAAGGCTTTTTCAAATTTATCCAAGTAGCTGTATCTGCAGCGAGCTGAAAAATTTGGGTTTTCACCAAATAACTGTATCTGCAGTAAGCTGAAAAATTTGGGTTTCCACCAAATAACTGTATCTGCAGTAAGCTGAAAAAATATTCTGGTTCCCAAAAATAACTGTATCTGCAGCGAGCCGGAATTCTTTGGTTATTCACCAAATAACTGTATCCGCAGTCTGATAATACTGCGCGATCATATCAACAACAACCAACGTGTTTATGCGGGTTTTCACAACTCAGAGGAGGAGTCTATGAGTGCAACCAAATCATGCTCATATTGTAAGGAATCTATCGACAAAAAAGTCACAAAATGTCCGCATTGTCAGTCAAATCCAGGTTTGGACTGTGTGGGCCTGCTCAAGGGATTTATCATCAGCGCACCGTTAGGGGCGCTTGAACCAGGCCGTGGGTGAAATCCACGGACTGAATCAGATCATATTGGATCGATCTATTCAGATCTGAATAATAGATCGGTTAAATAAGATCATTCATCTAATGATCTGTCAATGATCAGATTGAATGTATATCGCAAATCTGGATAATGTTTCACTAAGAAGATGTGTATCCTGAAATACACGCCGTATGACGAAAGAAGCAATGAAAAAGCAACCAATCAAACTACAGCTCATCATGCCATCGCATGCATCTCCGGGAACGCGGGCCAATTTCAGGTATCTGCGCAAGCTGATTTCCAAAAAGAATACAATTCATCTGCAGCTGACGCCGAGTCAGTATTCCGAGGGAGAATTCATTGCCCATATTTCATTCAATGAAGAGGATCCAAGTCCTGTCGTTGAGCTTGAGGAACAGGATTATGCGACCGAAGCGGATGTTTGCGAAGCGATTGATGAATTTCTAAAAAATCCGCTGGCACCGACATCCAAGCCGTCGCAGCGCGTCTATGCAGTGGTTTCGGCGTTGAACAAGCCCGTCCGGCTCCAGCTGCTCTGCGATATTTGCTGGGAAAGGCTCAGTCTGAAGCGCGAAACGATTCGCGGTACACTCAATAAAAATCGGGATTTATATCTCTCCCCAAAGCACGGTGTTTGGTGTACCATAGCACTGGCCGAACGTATGGGGTGGGGGGATTGCAGGTAAGACAAGGTAGTGTTAAAAAGGAAAATTGAAATGGGGAATTATATTACAGATGTTATTGATGATTATAATCCTTCACTAGAGGAACCGATTTTTAATAGCTTTATACTGTTCTTTCAGGATGCGATATTAGATAGCATCCTGAAAACGTTTGATTTGGAATTCTTGATTTTTAAAGACAAAGATGGCGGAAATGTTGATACAGTTCACAACGTTAGGATTGGTGTATGGCAAAATGAAGAGGCAAAAAAGGAATATGAAGATAGGGGGGGATACGATAAAAACAAATATCACAGGTATGAAAATTACAATAAAAAGAACAAAGTAATTAGTGAGCAAAGAAAAAATGGAACACTGTATGATGCATATACAGGAGAACATTTATTAGACAAGGTTGATTTGGATCATGTTGTTTCTGCTAAAGAAATTCATGATGATCCCGGACGTTTTCTGTCTGGTTTACGTGGCGAAGAACTTGCAAATAGAGATAGCAATCTACAGCCAACATCACGTAGTATTAATCGCTCGAAAAGAGCCGATTCGATGTCTGACTATATTGAAAAGAAAAAGGAAAAGATTGCTCCCGATGTGCAAAGTCGAATGATGGAGTGCGATAATATTGCGCGTTCTGGAATAAATCATGAAATAAACCGGACGTATTATACAAGTATGGCTTTTTGGGGGAGTTTGACACAAACCAGTCTGATTTCAGCGGCAAAAATGGGAGGCCGACGGGCATTTGGTGTGGCTTTTATTGAAATCCTACGGTGCGTTAGAAGTGAATTTAGCTGTGTGAATGACTGTAGTATACCATCCTTATTGTGCTCCATTGCTAATGGTTTTAGGAATGGATTAGATGCCGTTATGCGTCGGTACTGCGATATTATCGCTGATTCTGTGTCAGGTGTGCTGTCAAATATAGTCACAACATTAATTAATGTTTTTATAACTACGTTTGCGGATACGGTTAAAATTATTCGGAATATCACCACATATGTTGTATCGGCATTAAAAGTATTATTATTTAATCCACAGAATTTGCCTTTTACGGCACGATTGCGGGAAGCAATGAAAATATTAGCAGCTGGTACAAGTGCTTTGATTGGTAATGTTGTGAGGATGAAAATCTCAAAAGTAGTGTGTTCTCTTGGTGATATTGGAGATGCCCTATCAGATTTTTGTGCTCATTTTTGCTCTTTTTTAGTTAATGCATTTTTGATGCTTTTTATTGAAAGAGGTGGCTTCTTTGATAAAATGGTTTATTGGCTGCGAACATTAAGTGTCGATAATACAATTGAATATTACCGGGAACAGGCTGAATATTTTGAAAAGTATGCAGCAGATTTGCTGGACTATGATTTGGAAGCTTTTCGGCAGGATGTTATGTGTTATTCTCAGTTCGCAGACAAAATATCAATAATACCTGATGATCGTGAGTTAAATGTGGCTTTGAAGGAGTTTCTTCATAGTAGAGGAATTGTCATGTCCTGGGAAAAGACGCATGATGATTTCGATGCTTTTATGAAAGACAAAAATGCAAGGATGAGCTTTGAGTAATCAATTCATATGTGACAAATGCGGTATGTGTTGCCGCAATCTGAGACTTTCACCTTTATATGCAGAATTGGATGATGGTACGGGAGTCTGTAAATATCTGGAGGGCAATCTGTGCAGTATTTATGAGACACGACCTTTGCTTTGTCGGATTGATGACTGCTACGAATTGTTTTTTAAATCAACCATGTCGAAAGATGATTTTTACAAACTCAATTATGATGTTTGTAAACAACTTAAAGGAGAGTAGCTATGCCGTTACCGCTAGTTTTAATTGGTGCTGGAATCGCTGGCGCTGGTGGACTTGTTGCTTTGATAAAAGGAGGAATGAATGTTAAAGAAGCGAAAGACTTGATGGCTGCAGCAAATACACGATATGAGGCCAATAAGACAAGATTGGCGGTGGCAAGTCAAACTGCAACTCACTCAATGGACTCGTTGGGTAAGCTGGAATTAGTTATTACTGAAAGCTTCTCTATGTTTTCTGATTTAATTGCACAAATTCATAATAAACCTGAGTTTAAAGCAATCGATAATAATGGTAATGCTATACCAACATATTCTCCGGAAGAATTGAAACAAGTATCTGTTGGAGCGGGTATATTATTAGGTGGTTTGACTGGTGCTGGTATGGGGGTAGCTGGCGGTTTTGCGGCTGCAGGTGTAACGACAGCTGCTGTGATGGCACTGGGAACTGCTTCAACAGGTGCGGCTATCAGTGGCTTATCTGGCGTGGCTGCAACAAACGCAACGCTTGCTGCTCTCGGTGGGGGGGCCATAGTTGCCGGAGGTGGTGGAATGGCTCTTGGGGCAGCTGTTTTGAGTGGTGCTACACTTGGAGTTGGACTGCTCGTCGGAGGTATCATTTTTAGCATTACTGGCAGTAAATTATCAGATAAAGCGAATGAAGCAATGGAGCAGGTACGGCGTATGGAGAAAGCTGTCGATGCTACATGTGAATTTCTTAATGACCTCAATGAATGTGCAACAGGTTATTATGGTGTGTTGCGACAGGTTGCGGGCTTGTACAAAAAGTATATTGGTAGAATGGATGTTGTAATTAATGTTAATGATAAAAAGGATTGGTATGAGTTTACGGATAATGAGAAACTCATGGTTGAGAATTGTTCCTACCTTGCTGGCTTGTTGTATAATATGTGCAAGGTCGGACTTGTAAAAAAGACAGACGATAAAAATGGAATAAACCAAATTTGTTATGATGAAGTTGAAAAATCAATAGATGGTGCTGTATCTCTTTGTGATAGATTGGGAGTCACAATTTCACGGGTTGATTTAGGAAGAAGGCAGGATGGAGAAAAAGCAGTACGCCCATTCACATATTCTGATTTGGGAATGGATAAACTGAATAATATTAAATCATGGGATGATATGTAAGTGTTGGTTTAATGATTACTAGATTGGTATCTATATGTGTGGTTGACGGGTATTGTCCATCAATCACACATATTTTCATGTCAAGGAGAATCTATCATGGGATTAAAGAGCTGGCTAAGTAATTTGGGCACATCTGATTATGATCGGTATGAAGCAGAAGATGAGCGTGCTCTGAATGAAGAAATAATGCGAGCTGCCAAAGCGGAGGAAGAACGCCAGCATAAACAGCGTGAGGCAGAGCGTCAGGCTTTGCTTGATGCTCTGCGATACGAGTATCAAAATGATAGAGATGGAATCCTCTTGGCGATTAAGGATGAGATAAATGAGAATAATCCAGATGCAGGCATGGAGCTGATTAATAAATACGCCTCTGTTGCCGATAGGGACGAAGAATTTAAGGTTCTGGCAGACAGAGTTGGTCAAATGCAAAATGAACTGCGAGAGCTTTCTGTTCTGAAAACAAAGTATGAATTTGCTCCTATAAAAGATTATGAAACTCGAATCCACTTGCTTCGGAGAATTGTGGAGCTTGAACCTTCACCAGAATATCAAATTGAACTTTTGAAATTAGAATATTCTGTAACGCCAGAAGATAACTATAATCGTCGCGTTCAATTGCTTCGCCAGCTGATTGAGCTTGAGCCGTCTCCGGAGTATAGTAAAACGCTCAAGAACTGTGAAAAGCAGTTAAAAACAGAACAATCTAAGCTTGCACGGCAGAATAAAAGCAATCAGGATTATCGAATTGGCAGAATGGTGAGTGCCAGTTTATGTGGCGCTTTTTATTCTTCTGACAATGTTCCCATCTTTGTTAACGGTGACAAAATTGTTGTAAGATGCCACACACATGGTATCAGTATTTCCAATACGATTTCGAGTGGTTATTCAATTCATTATTCAAACATTGTTAGTCTGGAAAATATTCAGAAAAAGAAAGGTGGTGTATTGTCGACGTTTGCCGGAGCTGCTGTTGGGTTTGTTTTGGGAGGCATTTTGGGAGCTGTGGCCGGTGGACTTGCTGGTGGATCTTCTGATTCGCTACTTAAAATTGTGTTTACTCAATATCCATCCCGTGAACGCGCGGAAATATGTATTGCCGTTGAAGGTGATAAGGCAGATGAACAAATTAAAACATTTATTCATCGTTATTATTATGAGATTGAAGTGACAAAACGGACAAAACGTTCGCCGCAAGGGGCAATGTCTGCATTTGTTAAATTCACTATTGCCGCGATTGTAGTGATATCTATAATGTGTGTAGCTATTGCGTTAGTTTTTAGTCGAGATGACAGTGTTCAATCAGTTCCTGAGCCTGCTCTCCTAGCTCAGGATTCGCGGGAACCAGCAGAAGAGCAGAAGCCAGTTCCTATGCCGAATGATATTACATGGAATAATATAAACACATCACAATGTACTATTCGAAAAACTGGTACAGTATTGACTGTGAGTGGTAAAAGTGCTGCTGATGCATCTGTCGAAATATCTGGTGTAGAGACGGATAGTTGTAAGACTGTATCCGTGATTTTTGATAAGAATTCGCCCAAAACAATTAAATGTTCAATGATTGGGCAGAATAGTATCAAATTATCGACTGATCAGAAATTCATTAAGCGCATGCGCGATTCAAACAAAATGACAGTGAACATTCCGTTGGAGGGTGGGGTAAAGGAACAATATGAGTATAGCTTGAATGGGTTCAGCAAGGCGTGCAGCTGGGCAAAGTGAGATCTTGGGTGAGGAGAACACGCCGCCACTGTCGTCAACGGGTGCTGTTCACCGTGAACCCCTCTGGGGTTCGTTTGGATGTTCGTGTAAAGCCTTGCACCCTTTCAGGGTGCATTATTTGGGATATCCCTTATCCCGGGGTTGCGCCCTTCGGGCTTACCCCGGGCTGTACTCTTTGCACGCTTTCAGCGTGCTTAAATACAAACAGTCCCTGGGGGCGGAATGTTGTCTAATCGATAATTCATCCCGTAAATGGACGATGTGAACCCCTCCGGGGTTCGTTTGGATGTTCGTGTAAAGCCTTGCACCCTTTCAGGGTGCATTATTTGGGAAATCCCTTATCCCGGGGTTGCGCCCTTCGGGCTTACCCCGGGCTGTACTCTTTGCACGCTTTCAGCGTGCTTAAATACAAACCGTCCCTGGGGGCGGAATGTTGTTTAATCGATAATGCATCCTGTGAATGGACGATGGTGAACCCCTCCGGGGTTCGTTTGGATTAATGGCGCGGTATATATGGTGAACCCCTCCGGGGTTCTGTGTTGCATGGTTCCGTTTTTCCCCCGGTAGCTGCCTCTGGCGTCAACCGGGGGCTACTTACCGTGAACCCCTCTGGGGTTCTGTAATGGTGAACCCCTCCGGGGTTCTGTATTGTTTGGTGGCGTTTTTCCCCCGGTTTGGTGCGCAGCACCTACCGGGGGACGCAATGGCATCATTCATTTATCATCCAACCTCGTAGAGGTTGCCCAAAGTGATGCGTCATGATATAGATTTTTATGAACCCATATTGGGTGCAACTTGTATTAAGAAGCCCTTCGGGCTTCACGGCGAGTAGCCCCCGGTTTGGGGCGCAGCACCTACCGGGGAGCGCAATGGCATCATTCATTTATCATCCAACCTCGTAGAGGTTGCCCAAAGTGATGCGTCATGATATAGATTTATATGAGCCCATAT
>JAFRYG010000160.1 GCA_017441205.1 Pseudomonadota bacterium | reverse complement strand
CCCGGCGCCCGAACCACCGAAAGCCGAAGCCCCGGCGCCCGAAGCTCCCGCCGCAGTTCCCGAAGCTCCAAAAGCCGAAGAACCCAAGGCCGAGGAACCTCCAAAAGAGGAAATTCCCGAAATCAATGGCACGCTCGAACCCAAGGGACTCGTACTCGAAATGGGGGTTCGTCCTGACAAACACGTCGAAATGCATCACCGTTCGGTCACGTTGCATGGCCCCTATCTCATTCAGGAAATGTACGACGGGCTCGTGGCCTTTTCGACCGAACGTTTCAAAAAGCTCGATGATACGCCGGAAGCCCGCGAAGCTGCTGTAAAAGTCTGGGCTGATAATCCGCGCGATATCGTCATCGAAAAAGACGATGCGATGTCTGCACGAATGCAGCATCCGGTCTGGAAAATCACATATATGACCGGCCGCAATGAAGATTCAACCCGGCATCAGGATTACTACATTCAGACCGAAAATTTCGATTATCGGTTCCACACCGGCGTCGGCGCAGACTGGTACGAAGACAACAAGCCGACGATCGACAAATGGATCGAAAACCTCAGGCTCGTCGAAAAATAACCGCTGTCGAAGAACATAAGAAACGCGCGGTTTTTAGATGGAAGGGGGATCTGGTCGCCCAATAGGTTGAACAGATCTTCCCCGATAAATCCAGTATCGGATTATTTGGATTCAACAGCCATCATCTTGTCGATTCGCCGCTGATGCCGGCCTCCCTCAAAATCTGTTTTCAGGAAGGTCTTTACGGCTTCGCGCGCAATCGCCGGCCCGGTGATATTCGCACCGAGACACAGGACGTTCGCGTCGTTGTGGCGGCGCGTCATCTCGGCTTCGTACGCATGATGAACGAGTGCTGCACGAACGCCGTGAACTTTGTTTGCCGTCATCGAAACGCCAATCCCCGTGCTGCAGACAATAATCCCCGCAGCAGCCCGATTTTCGGCGACCGCCCTGGCAACCGCTTCCGCAAAATCAGGATAATCGCACGAATTCGTATCGTGCGTCCCCATATCCTCGACTTCATAGCCCATCTCAACGAGCATCGATTTGAGGTCTTCTTTCATATGAAATCCGGCATGATCACTGCCGATCGCCAGCTTTGCACCTGCTTCAGTCATGATTGTCTCCTTTTATTCATTGCCCTGTCATACGAGTGTGGATATTGAATAAGTTGGAGCTTGGAGCTTGGAGTGAGCTTATCGCTTACATAGGTGAATGCAGTATTCCAATCCTTTAGCATAGACCTTTGTGATTGAGTAAACTCATAACTCCCAACTCCCAACTCATAACTTACAACTTAAACAAATCCTCATTGGATAAACATAGCCTTATTTATTGCCCTGGTTGTCCAAAAGCTTTTCAAGTTCCGTCAGCGTATTGTCGAATTCCTTCAATGCGAATTCTATCGGTGCCGGCGTCGTCAAATCCACGCCCGCTTCCTTGAGCAGTTCCACTGAATTCTTCGAGCAGCCGGCTTTGAGCATGCCCAGATATTTTTCGGCATTCTCGGGGCTTTTTTCAATGAGGTTGGCAAACGAAAGCGCACTCGAAAGCCCCGTCGCATAGCTATATACATAATATTTATAGTAGAAATGCGGAACGTATGCCCATTCGAGCTTGTCCGTTTCATCCATCGTATATTCCGGGCCGTAGTACCTTTCGATGAGTTTGCCGTACTGATCATTGAGCCAGTCTGCCTGAACCGCTTCGTCTTTTTCGACGGCAGTATGGGTGATATACTCAAATTCAGCAAACAGGGCCTGACGATAAATCGTCTGACGAATGTTTTCGAGTTTGTCGACGAGGAGACCTATCTTTTCGGCATCCGTCTGGGCATGGCTGTACAGATAGTCATTCAAAAGAGCTTCGTTTGTCGTCGAGGCAATTTCGGCAATAAACATCGTATAGTTGTAGGAGCTGACCGGCTGATTCTCGCCCGAATAGATGCTGTGAAGCGAATGACCGAGCTCGTGGGCCAGCGTCGAAACATCATCCAGGGATTCCTGGAAATTCGTCAGAATAAACGGATCGACGCCATAGACTGAGCACGAATAGGCACCGCTTTCCTTGTCGGCATAAGGCAGCAAATCGATCGATCCTTTTTCGGGATCCATCTCTTTTTTGAGCCGGTTGACGTAATCTTCACCCAGAGGAGCAAGGGCCGCCGTAATCAGCGAAACTGCATCATCGTATGTATAGGATTTGTCCAAACCTTCGCCCAGGGGGATATACATGTCGTACAGATGCACCGAGTCGAGCTTGAGTACTTTCTTGCGCAGAGCCACATACCGGTGGAGCGGTTCCAGGTTCGCATTGATGGTTTTGAGAAGATTCTGATAGATCTCTGTGGGAATATCATCCTTATCCAGATAGGCTTCGAGTGCCGTGTCGTATTTGCGGGCTTTCGCAAACAAAACATCATTTTTGAGCTGCCCCACATAGGCATTGGCAAAAACATTCTCATACTGCTGAAGCGTTGACATGAGCCCTTCGACGGCGGCTTTTCGGACGTTTCTGTCGCTGCTGCGGCGATATTTGTTATAGTTCGAGAGCGTCAGCTGAACGTCTTTGCCCGCTTCATCCTTGATGATGGGCAGGTCCATCTCGGCGCGCATGGCATCAAAAACCTGCTCGCTCTGCGAATGGATTTCATTCAGATCGACTTCTGCCCAAAGATTATCGCCGGCAAGCGCCAGTACGCGTTCTCCATCTTCCGAAAGCACGCGGCTTTTGCGGCGGACGATGTTGCGAATGTAGGGTTCGTGAACCTTGAGTTCGGCATTTTCAGACAAATACTTGTTCAGTGTGTCTTCTTCCAGGGCGAGCAGACCCGTCCGGATTCCCTTGGACTGGTCCATGAACTGATTCAGAAGGGTCGCCGAACGCAGCTGATCTGCATTGGTTTCGGTCGAAGGTTCCGTATTGATGGTCATGTTGGCATAGAGCGTGAGCTTGTTGACATCGACGCGAAGCTTAAAATACAGATCGAGGCAGTTTCGAAGGGCATCGGCAGAATCAAAGGATGTGCATGAGGCAATGGCCTTGATGTTCTCGGGCATTGCGTCGAGGGATGCTTTAAAATCTGCATACGAAGCAAACAGACGATCCTTTTTCCAAAGATATTTGGGATCGATTTCGGAACGGGATTTGACACCCACTTTCGCACCGGGAGCGGCTGCCTGAACGGCTGCAGGCGCAGTTTCCGGCTGTTGTGCAGGCTGGGCTTCTTCTTTCGGAGCAATGGCACCTTCCTCCGGATGATTGCAGATTTCCACGGCAGGACAGGGTTCGGGGGCAGGACAGGCAGGTTGACAGGATGTCGCCAATGCGGAAGTAATCATCGCAGCACCGATAGCAACAAAACGTTGAGTCTTAAGGGAATTCATTATGGGGTTCTCCAAAGCGGGATAATTTCGGACTTGCCGAAGGGGGAGCGGCGTATCGGGCTTTGCCCGATAGACGCGCGGGGGGAGACTTCCCCCCGCCAAAAAAGTGCAGTCTCTCTAACGCCAAACCGCGATTTGGCGCAAGCATTATGCTCATATCGATACATGATAAAAGGTTTGTCCCATGCCTATGGAATGTGATACTCACTCTTTGGAATTTTGCATGGAGGATATATGAAATTCCGAATTGTATGTTTAATCGCAAGTATTTTAATGATTGTTCCGCTTTCCGGATTCGTCTGCGCCACACGCGTCGAAAAGATGGAAGCCGATATCGAAGCGCTTCAGCTTCAGTTCAACGAAATTCAAAAACGCGTCAATAACGATCAAACCCAGCTGACCGAAATGATTCTCAGGGCAGACCAGAAACTGGAAGAACTGGGCGCGACACAGGATCAGACGCATGACCGCGTCTCGCAGCAGAATGTTCAGCTCTCGCTCGAACTGGAACAGGAACGTGCCGCCATGGCAGAAATGCGGGGCCGCCTCGATGTTCAGCAGAAAACGATCACCGAGCTGCAGACCAGCCTGCAGACCGTCATGGGATCGGTCGCTACGACAGGCGGCGGTTCAGGCGTCATTCTGCCCAGCGATCAGGAAGCTCTGTATCAGTTCATCGAAGAGAAAAAAGCCGCCAAAGATATAGCTTCCCAGCGCGTTGGTATCTTGGAATTTATCAAACGGTATCCCTCGGATGCCAGGATCGAACCCATGCTCGCCGATGTCACCGCGATTTATTCCGCAGAAGGTTCTGACCGCGATGCCATCACTTACGCGACCAAATATCTGCAGATGTTCCCCAAGGGAAACGCCCGCAATCAAATCATCTACATCATGGGTGATTCGGGGTTCAAAATCGGCAACTGCGACCTCGCACAGAAATCATTCCAGACGCTCGAAGCGCTCAATTATAAAGATGCATCTGCGCGCCTGAAAGACACCAAAGCCAACTGCAAAAAATAAATGACGACGCATACGCTCCACCACCCGGATTCTGAAGAGTTCGATGTCCGTCCCATGGAAATCGGCGATCTGGCCCCCGTTTTTTACCTCGGCGAGAGACTGTTTACGGCCGATAAATGGCCGGCACTCTATCGCACGTGGGACGAATTCGAAGTGGTGACGTTTTATGCTTCCGATACCGATACCTGTTTTGTGGCCACGCGCAACGAAAAAGTCATCGGATTTGCCCTGGGCAATATCATCGAAAAAGAAAACTCCGCGTGGCGATACGGTTATTGCGTATGGCTCGGCGTCGATCCCAATCTGGAACGAAGCGGCGTCGGCTCCGCCCTGTTCACCACCATGCGCGATAAATTCATCGAACTCGGCGCCCGCATGATTCTGGTCGATACCGACGCCAACAACGAACCCGCCATCAATTTCTTTAAAAAACACGGATTCGATCACGAAAATAAACATGTCTATCTGTCGATGAACCTGACCCATTGCCCGGAATATCAGCAATACAGAAAGACTCATCCCGAAAAAAACTGACGTTGCTGCACTTTTAGGCGTTCTGTGGCGCATACGGCTCGCCAGGTCTGCGTATCGGTTGCAAATGACAGAGAACAATCCCATGATGTGCGCCAAAATAGAGCAAATACCAATAACGCTTTTCAGATGAAAACTCAGAATTTTCCACAGTGGGATACGTCGGAGATGATTTCAACAAAATATCGTTAACTAAATCAGCCCTACATATGATAAACATGAATCGTGTCCATTGTGGATGTCTTTGTGTTGACTTATCTTACCCGTGAAAATGAAATCCCTGAATGCAGCAAAACAGCTCGTCATCGACATGTATGGCTGTGACAAAACCATTCTCAACAGTCGTGAACATATTGAGCAGGCTGCGCATCAGGCAATTCAGGCAATTGGCGCAGCCATCGTCGATGAATGTGTCCATACCTTTTCGCCTATAGGTATCACTTATTTTGCCGTGATTACGTCGTCCCACTTTTCCATCCACACCTGGCCTGAATGCGGCTATGCCGCCGTCGATATTTTTTCATGCTCACAAGACGTTCCCAATAATATCTGCGAGATGCTAAAAGCCTCGCTGCATGCCGAAAACGCTCAGATCAGGACAATAACAAGGAATATCGGATATGATCAGACTTAAACAGTGGCAGGGACTGAAAATCGGTTCTGAAAGCTATGTCGTGACCGGATGTATTTCCTACCGCAATGGTTCGGATACATGGGACGAGTACACACTCAGAAACGCCAGCGGCGCTGAAGCATGGTTTTCCGTCGATAATAACGATGGCGAATACGTTCTCTCGCATACTGCAACATCGCCGCTTCCGGCAAATTATAAAGTGGTCGACCAGGGAATTGCCACTGTAACAGGTCGATTTGGAAATACAGACGTCGATATCGGCGAAAGAGTGCGATTCACCGAATATGAAGATGAATTTGGTTTTAATACTTATTCTATCGAACAATGGGAGGACGAGACTGAGCACAGTAAGGGCCGTCACGTTGAGGAAATTGAAATTCAGATACTTGACAAACCGCCATTCGATTATCGGAAATATACTGGTGAAACTACTGTCGGCTCCATTATACTCTGTATCATTACCTCTGTATTTTTTGTACTCATACCACTGTTGGCCTTCCTGCCGGATTCATGCACGAGTTCCTGTAAATCGTGTTCGCCTTCTGATCCCAACTATACAAAGTGCCAGGCAGAATACAATAGCTGCATGCGAGCCCGCAGCATCCGACAGCAAAGCCGCAGAACGCGCTCTTTTTCCGGCGGCGGTACGAGCCACGGCAAATAAAACCGTATTATAAAAATCATAACATTTCCCTTCTTCAAATCACTTTCTTCCAGGAGACATTATGGATTTCATGAACTATTTGACCGATCTGGCAAGTATCTCAATCTTTGTCGTACTCGGTCTTGTTATTATGCTATTCGGCAGTTTTGCTGTTGATCTCGTCATTCCATGCTCATTCCCCGAGGAAATTAAAAAGAAGAATCAGGCTGTCGGCTGGATTTCTGCCGGGGCCTACATCGCCACGGGGTTCATCATTCGCTCCGTTATTGCGTCACCTGCGGTTGCCAGTGCCACGGATCAAATCATCAATTTATCCGGCATTATCTCAAGTGCCATCTATTCAATTATCGGTACCATCTTCCTCGTTCTTGGTTACGTCATCGTTAAGCTCTTCAATCGCAAATACGATCTCAACAAGGAAATCGGCGAGGGCAATGCTGCCGCGGGTATTATGATCTTTGGCATATTCGTTGGGCTTTCCATGATCATCAGCGGTGCCATCGCATGACCAATCAGGAGGGTGTCGAACAGCCTAAAGGGGGATCGCCCTTCAGGCTGCTCATGTTTACAACACTCCTCATTTCGGGGTGTTCCATCGTATATGAACTCATTATAAGCGCCGTCAGCTCTTATCTTGTCGGAGATGCTACCCTGCAGTACTCGACGACCATCGGCGTTTATATGTTCGCGATGGGAATCGGTTCATATTTATCGAGATTTTTCAAAAAGAATCTCTTCGACTGGTTTATCGCCATTGAAATCGGGGTCGGCATCTTCGGCGGGGCCTGTGCTCTGCTTCTCTTCCTCGCACATTTATATATCGTTGCGTACGCAGTCGTCATGTATATCGAGGTCGTGATTATCGGCGCTTTCGTCGGCGCAGAAATCCCCGTTCTCACGCGTATAATCGAAAATAGAGGCCAGAACCTCCGCATGACCCTGTCCTCCATCTTCAGTTTTGATTATCTTGGCGGACTCGCCGGTTCAATCGCTTTCCCGCTTTTGCTCCTGCCCCATCTCGGATATTTCGCCACATCTTTTCTCATGGGGACCTGCAATATTATTGCGGCTATCCTCATTCTTATCAAATATAAGAATGATATTAAATACCATAGGTTTTTCAGTGTCATCGCAATTTTTATGATGTCAGTCATGCTTTCCGGCCTGATTTTTTCTGAAAATATCGGCAGACATATTGAAGGCGGTCTCTATCGTGATCCGATCGTCCTCATGGAACAGTCCGAATATCAAAAAATTGTCGTTACAAAACACAACAATGATGTGCGATTGTATATTGATGGAAATGTACAGTTTTCCTCACGGGATGAATACAGATACCACGAGGCACTTGTCCATATTCCCATGTCTTACATCGAATCACCGCGCGACATTCTGATCCTTGGCGGCGGCGATGGCATGGCAGCTCGCGAACTTCTCAAATACCCGGATACGGATATCACCCTCGTTGACCTCGATCCTGTCATCACAGATCTTTGCCGCACCAATCATATTATACGTGAACTCAACAACAATTCTCTTGAAAATAGCCGTGTTCATGTCATCAACGCTGATGCCTACAAATATCTCGAATCCGTCGACAGACAATTTGACCTGATTATCGTCGATCTGCCGGATCCGAATAATACATCCCTCAACAAATTATATACAAATGTATTCTACAGATTGTGCGGCAGAGCACTGCGGGATGGCGGCGTTCTCAATATACAATCAACTTCGCCATTTTATGCAAAACGATCTTTCTGGTGCATTAACAAAACGCTCAAAAGTGAAGGATTCAGCGTACGCCCATACCATTTGCAGGTACCATCATTCGGTGACTGGGGGTTTAACATGGCTGTTAAGGGTGAATTTCGTCAAAGCCGCAAGTTGTCTGTAAATACGCGCTATCTGACCGACGAAATCATCCCTGCGCTTTATGCTTTTGCAAAAGATGAAATCGCCTTGGATGTGGAAATCAACAGCATGTCGAAACCGCTTCTCATTACCTATTATAATGAGGCAGTTCGCAACTGGGAATGAAGAATTGCCGCGGACTTCTTTGTTGACCACGCCACCACTGGCACATAATCATGCGGCAGAGAAGTATTCTGCTTTTTTGAATCGTTGTGTGACGTAACTGCAGGGAATCTTCGCGAGCCGTATGCGCGTTGGGGAAAGCAAGGCGGCCCGACGCACATAGGCGAGCGCAAAGGGCGTATTTGCGGCGTCGGTAGGGACGTTCGGTCGAACGTCTCTATCCGTCGTTCGCAAATAGCCAGAAACGCAGAGCGTATCGAGCCTTTGGCGAGATAGCTTGCGCCAGACCATAAAGCACGCTACAATTGCACGTCGGTGAGGGGGGAGAGCTCGTATGAACGCCTCCAGATAGAAGATTTGGCGTTCAGATTGTCACAAATTCACACAATACCGGGTTTTATCCCCGTGAGTGCTCTCGATGGCAATGATGTATAGTCACGCCAGAAAAATACCTCCGGAAATATGAGTTTATTTGAGGAGACTCGGATGGACACAACTCAGATGATTAGGAAATCGCTTTCTTTTGTAATTGCAGTGTTGGCAATCGCGGCGTTTGGGATTGCTGTGCCCAATGCCGCAGATGCCCAGGATCCCAATCCGGAAAACCACGATCATTCGTCGATTTGCTATGGAATCAAATCGATCTTATGCAAAGAGACATGTATCAATCCCATGTCTGATGCGGATTATTGCGGCGCATCGGAAGATTGCTCGGCTTATCAGACCTGCGGAAAAGGCGAAGAATGCGTGCTTGGCATGTGCAAAAAAGCCCATACAGAGTCTGATGATGCATGCGCGGGCGATCATGTGCTCTGTGATGGAATATGTGTCGACCCGAAGAAAAATCTGAGATATTGCGGGGCGACGAAGGGCTGCAGTGACGCCATGGCATGCAGGAGCTACCATACCTGTTCAGAAGGATCCTGCTGCATCGTATTTAATGATGATGGTTTTAAGGCGTATGCCATAAAACAGTTCGATGCCAATCACGATGAGCGCGTCTGCGCGGACGAAGCGGATGTCGTCACGGAGATTTCCGCACCGGACGAGGGATTTAAAGATATCGTTCGATTGAGCGATCTCAATTCGTTTCCCAATCTAAAGAAGATCGGGAAAGCGGTGTTTGCCGGGTTCGAAAATATTACAAACAAGGATGGGAAGGACAAATTTAAAGAATTCAAATCATCCTATATCGAGGAAGTCGGGGACAAGGCTTTTTATAAGACCGGAATGGAAACGGTCACGATGAGTGCCCTTGTGACGGTCGACACTTCCAAGGGCAGCGAAGGGATGACCTTTGCCGAATGCCCCAACCTCAAGACCGTATCCTTTGGCAAATTGCAAGCGACTTCCATTAATATGTTCAAGAATTCGAAGCTGTTGAAGAAAGTCACGCTTTCTGTTGCCGAACAATTGTCACGCGGCACTTTTGATGGGTGCGAAAGCCTCACTTCACTGACGGCCAAAAAAGTACAAACCCTTCAGACGGATGTGTTCGTCGCAACGGCAATGACATCCGTGGCTTTTTCAGCCGCAGCGAAGATCGGTTTTGATGAGGATGGCAATGCCGGTACGACATTTAAGGACAATCCCAACCTCAATCAAATCAAGCTCAATGCCAAGGGAAATCTCGAAGTGAGCCCAACTTTTGCCACACCAGAAACTGCAGCAAATTGCGAACTTATCCTGAATACAGATAAAGCCCCCGGAAAATCGGGAACCCCCCATGCGACAGAGGCCGGAGAATGGCCCGCAGACAGTGGTTTAATCTGGAAAAAGATTACATATAACAATAACTAATGCATAGGGAGCTCGGTTTAACGATGAAAACACGGCCATTCATTTGTATAGCAGCATTGGCAGGTTTAACACTGTTTTGTACATCCTGTTCGGATGATAGTTCCGATTCAAAAGAAAACACAGATAATCAAATCGAAACTCCGGATAATCCGCCTTCTGGAGACACCCCGGACGATCCGACGCCCAGCGGCAAAACGGACAATCCCCCATCCAGCGGCGATCCCGACAATCCCCCATCCAGCGGTGATCCCGACAATCCCCCATCCAGCGGCGATCCCGACAATCCCCCATCCAGCGGCAATCCCGACAATCCCCCATCCAGCGGCGATCCCGACAATCCCCCATCCAGCGGCGATCCCGACAATCCGCCTCCAGGCGGTGATCCCGACAATCCGCCGCAGTCAGAGGTCGATGCAGACGGCAAGTGTGTCGATCAGAGCATCAAGACGGAACCCGGGAAATGCGGCTGCAAGTTCGAAGATAAAGATATCGACGGAGATGGCAGTACGGATTGTCCTGTGCCCATCGTCCCGAATAATACACTGCCTCCCATAAAGGAGATATCCGGCAGCTGCGCGGAGTGGGAGTATCCCAAACACCATGTCATCGAGTATCCGGTTTTGCCCGAGTATGGCTATGAAGTGACGATCGATACAAAGAAATATAATATTTCGACGGTTTATGATATTGCCAAAGCCGATGAAACGACCAAAGGTCTGAACAAGGCCATCAAAGAATACAAAGAAGCCGGCTATCATCGCATCGTAATTCCGCCGGGGCACTATCCGCTGACCGATCAGGGCATTACTCCGGGCAGCAACGTCGCAGTCATTATGGGCAATGATGTCACTTTGCAGATGATTCCGACTGACCGCGGAGACTGCGGGCTCGTGACCATTAAAGGACAGGAGAATGTATATATCGAAGGCGGCAACCTGGTCGGCGAAAGATATGAACATATTAATAAAGAATATAACTACGAATGCGGCGGCATGCAGATCTTTAACAGCGGTCACATCTTTGTCAATGGGGTAAAGATTAAATCAGTGCACGGGGACGGCATTCTCATTTTGGATTATACCCCGAACGATAAGGAAACGATTGCCAAAGAGATCATTGTTGCCAATAGTGAGATCGATGATGCCTACCGCAACGGCATTGCCATCGTCGGCATGGACGGGATTCGCATTTCACACAATCATATCCATCATACCAACGGCGGGTCTCCGGAATTCGGCATCGATTTTGAGCCCAACGGCCGGTCGCGCAAAATATACAGGGCAATCGTCGACAACAATACATTTAATGATAATGTCAACGGTGATTTAATTATATATGGTCAGCAAACCTTTATTGAACATAATTTGTTTGATATCGGCGAACGCACTTATATGACAGACGGTCCGTTTATTACGAGAGCCAATACATCAACTTATATATTCTACCAGAATAAGGTCAGTAAATATATCGCCAATACGGGGTGCAGCAATCAGCTTTTCTGTTCGTATGGTTATACCAAAAGTACAATACCTGACGAAAATCAGCAAAAATACCCGAGTTTCTTCGTCGAAAACGATCTTCCCAAGCAGCGTGTCCAGCTGACGTACGTCAATCGGTTTTGCATCAAGGACAATGTCCTGCACGAAGGCCATCTGTCCGCATCGACCATAAAGAATTTGCACCTGATTAACAACCGCACCGAACAATTCGGAGAAGGTGCCTCGGGCGCAACCTATTCCTTTAAAAACATCTATGGCGGCAAAGCCAGCGGCAACGTCAACTGCAAACATGATGCATCCGGCAAGGAAGTATGCACAGAAAACGATAAAATCAATTCGCTGAATGATTCACCGGCAGATAAGCCATGGGGACTGAATACACATTTGTATTAATGTAGATTTCTATTATGCATTCACCCAATAATAATCTGTACAGACGTGTCGCGACACGTCTCTAACTATTCACTATTCCTTGTACAGACGTGTCGCGACACGTCTCTCCTATTGCCTAACGCCTGACTACTCCCGGATGACATGCCCCATTTCGCGGTATTCATGAAGACCGGCATCCCAGAGCATCTCCGTATTGAGCGGAATCTTTTTGGATGCAGCTTCGATGCATGCCCGAAAAACGGCATTCTTGATGTGGCCGCCGCTCATCTCGAAACTCTCCCCGAGCCGTGAGTAGTCGATCGGATCTGTCGGTGCCTGTTTGGGAATCAGGCATTGCCACAGATTCGCTCGTTCATTTTCGTCGGGCATCGGGAATTCGAGCTTGAACTGAATGCGTCTGGCCAGGGCTTCATCGAGCGAAGATGCCAGATTCGTCGTCAGAATGCTGATGCCGTTGTACGATTCGAGCCGCTGGAGCAGGTAGTTTACTTCGAGATTGGCATATCGATCGTTGGAGGATTTGACGCTGGTTCGCTTGGCAAACAGTGAGTCCGCCTCATCAAACAGCAATATTGCCTGGCTTTGCTGGGCATGATCGAAGATTTTGGCGAGCCGTTTTTCGGTCTCACCGATATACTTGTCGACGACGCGGGAAATATCGACGACATAAAGTGCACGCCGCAGTTCATGAGCGAGTACGCCGGCAGTCAGAGTTTTGCCGGTTCCAGGCGGTCCGGAAAACAGTACACTCAGGCTGCCGCCGGCATTCATGCGCGCAAATCCCCAGTCATGGCGAACCAGTTCTGAGTAGCGTGCATAATTCAGGATTTCATCGATCATCCTGCGCGAATCTGCGCTCAGAATGATATCGTCAAGGCCCAGCGGCGTCGGTTTGAGATCCGCCAGTCCCTCGAGTTCCCGACCCCGCGTCAATCGAAGCGTTTCGCTCAGCGATTCTCCGTCGATTCGCGTATTTCCAAGTCTGGCCGTCGTTGCATCAATCGTATTGACGATCTCTCCCGGCGTCAGACAATAGCTCGACGATACATATTGAACTGCTTCCTCAAGCTGAGCATCCGAAAGCCTCGAACTCAGGGCCGAACGCCACAATGCCGGCTGCTCGGATCGTCTGGGTTCCGGACAAAAGATTTCGGCATGGTCCCCAAAAAGACTGCGAATCCATGAAGCCGGTGTCCTGCCGATAATACAGATCGCCCCCGGATGACGCTCACTCATCATCAGAATGTGTGGTGCAGCCTGGGCCAGAAGCTGAGATACTTCTGTGGAAAGACTTTGACTGCAGTCAAAAATCATCGTCGCTTTTTTTAGACGTGCTTCGCGGAACCAGAGACCCGCCACCATCCATAAATGCTGTTCTGTTTCGTTCGGTGTCAGCGACGCCAAATCCACTTCGAGTACATTTTGCCCCGCAGCTGCAGCACATTCGCGGATATATGCTCGCCTGCCGGATCCATCCGCACCATAAAGTCCCATGCGGGATCGCATTTTGCGGAACTGCCTGTTGACTGCTTTCTTGAATGATTCAGGTAAAATCAATTCCGGCCGCTGCTGGGAATCCGGGCACCAGAGACTGGCGTATTCAATGCTGACTTCCGAAACATCGCCCATCAAAAATGCAGCTATCCGATTGGGGACGTTCACCGGTGCCTGCAAAACCGGCGTTCGGATTCCCCACTCCGTCCGCTGGCCGACTTCAATGAGTGCAAACATACGGAGCGGCTGATCCGGTTCGAGCAAATGAAGAAGTTTGGGCCTGTCTTCGGGGGAATCTGCCAGCAAATCAGCATAAAACCAGGCCGGGAAGATGGTCGTATCCAAACCGGTGGCAAAACGATACAGACGCGCAATTTCAATATTGAGCTGTCCCGCTGCAACGGCACACAAAAGCAGAAGTTCCTCTTCGCTCAGCTGAAACTGGGCCTGTATCGTCTCGGGCGGCATCAGTTCGGGATGCTCAAGCGCATAAGTTGCTTCGATGCGCCGTTCAATAAGTGCCCGAAAACCTTCCAGCTGTTCTTCAACATCGCCGAACGTCGGAAATCCACGTTCCGTCAGCCAGGCATCTCCGGCTGTTTCCGGTACAATACCTGCAATGTGAAGCACTTCCCGGGCACTTGTCCTTGCCGGATCCTGGCCGCCCCTGTCGTTCAGCAATCGTGCACTGTAGCGGCGTACATAGCGAAGAAGCAAACCCTTAATCAAATTGCACGCATCGCCAAAGCGCTGCTGCGTCGAACGATACGCATAATAAGCATCATCGCGAACAACATCCGATGGCTGCATAGAATTTTCTTCTGTCATAAAGTTCCATCATTGTTGGGAACCCCAGTTCTCTGAGCGCATCCCGAATTCGTCAATTAAGTTCAGCAATCTCTGCATTAAATATAATATTGGTGTGCGTCACTGTCAGCGTACATCGCGTATATGACAGCGTCATGCCGCCTTCCTGAACATAATAAACCAGTTCGTATTTACCCATGCGGCTCGCCAGTTTTGGACCTGTCACCGGGGAGGGATATTTTACGCCATCCTGAGGATTTTCAACATATTCAGCATGTCCCAGACCGACGACAGATGCCGCTGATGCGAATCGATCGATAAAACTTACTTTATCATCAGAATTGTCAAATCCCTTTTCAAATACGTCAATCAACGCATCAAAAAAGGGTTTGGCCGAACGCCAGTCACCTGTCTCGATGACCTCTTCATGGTTCATATCAACGAGGTATGCACGCATTTTTGGTGATGGTGCATCCAACGCAGCTGTGTCTGGATTTTGGGGTTCCGGCTTGATTTTAATCACAAACCACGGACCAAAATATGCTGACCAGACATCGATCTCGCCCTTTACGCCTTTTTGCTGTTCCACAAGTTCACGGGCGCGATCAAACAATCCCCGGATATCATCTTTCTTTTTATCACGATATAGTGTGCGCCAGGCTGTTGCAGGCGGCAGCTGCTTTGCATTCTCCGGTGCTGTGGGGGCATTTTCCTGAGGTTGAGCCGGCTTTTCTGATGCCTGAGTTCCCGGCGTCTGAGTCGCCGCCGTTTCAGTCGAAACATTACAGCCGCATAACAATGCCGCAATGGCTAAAAAACAAATCAAAAGTGCAGCTTTCATAAGACTCGTGATTTTTGTGTGGCGCGCCCTATCGCCCCGGGGACGATACGGGCTGCGCATCGGCGCTATTCGCATGCGAATACGCGCCGATATGGTGTTTTAGTATGGATGCTTCAGAATTTTCCGCCGCGTCCGCTGCCGCCCGAACCTTCCGGAGATGCACTCTTTGTGTTCGCTCCTTCCGTACTTTCCATCTTGTCCAGTCCCTTGCTCAGGAACCAGGTTTTCAACAGATCCGGCGTGTGCGATCCTTTGGGATTGGCGACGTGATAGGATGCGTACAGCTCCGCAAACTCCTCACACGGAGCCCTGAATTGGTAACGGCTGATTTTGCCGCGCTTCCAGGCTTCATTCTTATACGAGAACCAGCACGAATCCGTGTCGTAGGCTTCGTGAATCTGACGTTTCATGCCCGAAAACAGTTCGCCGCTGTACCACGGACTATTGTCGGCAAAACCTCGCGTAATATGCTTGATTACTTTGACTTTTTTTAATGCATTGAGCAGCGATGCCGATGTTCGGCCACCCGAATTTTTGTTGAACAATTTGTCGAAAAATCCACGTGATGAGGCATTCTCCGGCTCCTTGTATTCATCTTCGACGACCTGGGCCAGAATTTCATCCCGATCCGTCTTTTTCACCGCTCGCTCAGAAAGAATCTTTGAACCGGCTTTTCGGGCAATATCCTTTTCGGTTGCATTAAAGTCCGAAGGATAGGGTTCTTCAAAGGATGCCACGATGGCATCATAGAGTTTTTCTGGCGAAGATTTGGCGTGTTTTTCCCACCCGGAGATCTCCAGAAAATCAGCCTTATCAGAAAGCATACCGAGTCTGGCATCCACGCAGTGACCAAGCTCATGCGCAATCGTCATATCGAGCATGACCAGACCATTGCGGGTATCCTTATGACCATATCTCAGGCCGGCAAAAGGCTCCGTATGTCCCCCATTTTCCTTGGCATTGGGACTTTTGTCATTGTAATTGACATAATAGACACCATAGCCCCAGTAAGCTGCACCTGACACTCCGCTCTGACGTGTATCAAGTGTCAGTACTGCCCTGATCATATCCAGGTGTCCCTGGGGGAGCAGCAGATATGTCGAATAGACATGCATGGCGCCATTCAGTGTCCAGGCCACCTCGGTTTGTGGATTGTCCTTATTATCCTCAATCAATTTCTTGACATGCTGTACGGATTTCACATCATCAGGATTCTTTACGTTCGCACTTCCCAGCGGTACACCAAACCGGGCATCGACCATTTCGATCATGAGACCGACTTCCGTTACATAACTGTAAAGTGAGTCCAGTGATGGATTTCGGTACGCTTTTTCAAGCGCCATGATTTGTCTGACAGTGTCTGGTTTCCCGGCGATCTCCTTGAGTTCTGCCTGTGAGGCTGCCATCAGGGCGTTAACAACAGCCTTGCCATTCGAGCTCGACAAAGCTTCCGTGACCTTGTCCAGTGCGCTTTTCTCCGACGCACTCTCAGATGTTTCGGATTGTGCTGCGAGCGCAGCTGATGTGCTGTCAGCCTGTTTCGGTGCAGACGCATCCTTTGCGCTTCGTTTTGCTTTTTCTTCTGATAGGGTATGCATAGTCTACTCCCTCGAATTTAATTCAAACCGATCGCTATTATTGCACAACCACCTGTCAAAATCTAACAATTATATGATTATATGATGAAATTTAGCCCCCATGCACGCGCTTATCGTTCATGATTGGTTTGGAGGAAGTAAACAAAAGTCAATCCGCAATCCATGCATCAATTGCTTTTTGCGTCTCTTCAGATTTAACATCCTTGTCGCGGATCGAAAGAATAGGCTTGAATTCTGCCGCCTTTACCGCAGCCTTCAGATCGGCCTCCGTCTGCTGAACACCGCCGGAACCGTGGGTCAGGAACGGACGAATCGATTTGTCACTCAAATCGAGCGGTTTGAGGAATGTCATGACCGGTCTGGGAAGCGAACCCCACCAGTTGGGAAACCCGATATAGATCGTCTTGTATTTTCCTACATCCGTCGTCGATTCGATTTCCGGAAATGCATTTCCCTCCAGTTCCTGCTTGGCCTGCGCAACACATGCATCATATTCGGCCGGATAGGGAACTTTGGCTTTGATTTCAAATATATCTGCATTCGTCTTCTTCTGAATATATTCTGCAACGTAGCGGGTATTTCCGGAATACGAAAAATAGGCGACCAGAACCTCTGTTTCTGCGGATGGAACAGCTGCTTTTTCATCATTCGGAGCATTCTGTGCTGCTTCTGCTGCAGGCGCTTCTTCTGCTTTCGGCGCTTCCGCCTCGGGAGCGGATTCGCTCGGTGCTGCTGCTGCCGGAGCTTCTGCAGCAGGCGCTGTATTTTCGGATGGCGCCGCATCGTTCTTTTGGGCGCCGGAATGACATGCCGGAAAGACAATGCACATGGATGCTGCTGCGATAAAAAGGAGTGACTTGTTCATGGCTGTTTCCTTAAACAAATGGATACAATGAATGCGATATCGCTATCGCGCGTCAGACTTTAACGTTTAAGTTCCGTCATTGTCAATTCATCCATGCCGCTTGCAGCCCCCTTGAGTGCAGCGCATACCGTTGGAATAGCAGCAATCGCATGAAGATGAAAAAGAAGTCCGTAGGACTTCACGATTTGTAGCCCCCGGTTGCGTTAGCTACCGGGGGATGGAACAAAGGAAACAACCGGATTATCCCCGTAGGGGATTCCCCAAAGAACTTTATTATACAATCACTGCGGGATTAATTGATAATAGCGTCTATTAAACGAAAAAAAACAACAGGCAATTCTTTACATTATCTTCACACTCGTAAAACAGAGCCAATAAATAACACTTTCATTGTCGATACAATTTGAATTAATAAATTACATAAACTGTTTATGTAACATGAATACTATCTGCAGTTCATTATTTTTGACGCATTTTTAATATATGATAATCCTCATGAGCGTTTCTTGAAATGCGGTCGTATTTATTTGTGAATGCGTTATTTGCCCGTCAGGGTGATAGAATTCGTACAGAAAATCTGCGATGTTGATTGGTTCGGCATTTTTGATAACGGAGTTTCGATATGTTGTTCAAAAAAGTTCTGGTTGTTTTGGGGTGCGTGTTAATGACTCAGGCCACACTGGCTGCATGCGGAAAGAAAGACAGCGACAATCCGAAAACGGATACCGCTGCCGCAACCGATGATTCTGCAAAACCGGAATCCGGCAATTCCGCAAAAGCAGACGGCGGCAGCGCCAATCTTAAAGACGGCCAATGGCCGGCTGCTGTCTATTCGAAATATGGCATCGACGAAATCTCGACAAAGGGCAAAATCGTCTATACAGAGCTCATCGGCGAAGGTTCCTATCAGTATCAGGTCAATTACCATGGGGTCACTCAGGATGAACTCAAAGCTTGGGTCGACAAACTCACTGCCAAAGGTCTGCGCATCCATGACCGCGACAAGGAAAGATTGAACGGCAAATACGATCACGACACGATGATCTATGCGGCAAACGAAAAACAGCCTTACAGAATGCGCCTGTCGTACGATTTCGGCAATGATATGGAATTTGAGTATTATGTCGATCCCGACAAACATAATCCGGCATTCACAATCACAGAGAGGGGGGAAGGTGATGATGCCCAGTTCTTTATCGTTTACAATTTAAGTATTTCATTGAATCCCTTAAAAACGGAGCAGGAGTTCAAAGGCAGTTTTGATTCTCTCGGATTGAAAGCCGAAGATCTCAAAATCAATGATAGTGTCCGCGCCGTCTCAATGTCTGAGGGTGCCAATGGCGGCAATATAAAAATCAGCTTCTATCAGGATCATTTCACGACCAAAGAAGAAAGCATCGCCTGCCGCGATCTCATCATTGATAAACTCGCCGAAAAAGGCGCTAAATTCTCGCATGCCATGAGCGGAAAAGAGATGACTGCAGCTGAACTCAAAGAAGCGGGCATCGGGAGTTACATGGTCGAAAACAATGGTAAAAAATTCATGCTCATGGTGGATCAAAACTCCGAATTCAATGAATTCGGCGGCAGCTACGGCGTTCGGCTCATGCTCAAAATGTAAGACGGCGCATGCCGGGGCGCCCGTCAGCCGCCCCGGCTGATGACTTGCTTGCGGTGCGCTGCCGCAGCTGTTGAACGAGCCTGATATTTCCGATAGTATTGCAGATGTATTGTTCCCGGAGCTGCCCTGGGAATACCCCCCTGCTTACGGAGGAAGTGCTATGAAATGGCTGTCTCTCATCCTTGCTGTTTTGTCGTTCAATACATGGATGATGGAGGAATGCCCGGCGCAGGAAAGTCATCCCGAGTGGCTCAATCCCGGGGGGATGACCGTGGAATCCCGGTTTGTTCCGCCACAGGGATATGTGCGTAAAAATGACGATGATCCCTATGTCAGTTATATGCGCAAACTCCCGATGCTCCCCGACGGTTCTCCGGTTTATCTGTTCAATGGAGCATTAAAACCCGAGCAGAATCATCATGTCGGCGTCCTCGATGTCGACGTCGGTGACCGCGATTTGCAGCAATGTTCCGATGCTGCACAAAGACTCAGGACGGATTATCTGTTTCAGACCGATCAACATGATAAGATCAGCTATCATTTCGTCAACGGGATGAAATTTTCCTGGAATCAGTGGAAGCAGGGATACCGCGTAAAGCGAGAAGACAGAAAGACGGTCATGGTGAAGACCGCAAAACCGGGCGGTAGTCTCGATTCATTCCGGAGCTACCAGAAAATGCTCTTTATGTATGCGGGCGTCAGTTCGGTGATGAAAGAGAGTCCTGTCATTTCTGTTGCCGATCTTCGTCCCGGGGATGCCATCGCAGGCGTCGGACATCTCATTATCGTCCTCGATGTCGTCGAAAATGAACAGGGAAACAAGAAGTTCCTGCTCGCACAAAGTTATATTCCGGCTCAGCAGATCGAGGTTTTAACCAATCCGAATGCTTCAACCCCCTGGTACGATGCCAGTTTGCTGGAATCATGTCCGTTTATTACACCGGAATGGGTCTATGAGTGTCCGGGGCCGGGCATCTATCGTTTGCTGTAGTAAAGCTGCTGCCTGGAACGATCAATTTCCGCGGGGCTGCTCAAAAAATTCGGGGCGGTATTCAAAATGCATCGTGTCGTAATGGTACCAGCGGCCTCCCCATATAAAACCGTGTTTTTCAAAGATATCCACAATTTCCATCGGGATCCGGTTCTTATATTCAATTGGGTCTGTTTCGCCTGCCTTTGAATGATCCCAGCGCCAGTAATTGCTTTGTTTGACGGCGATATCGATGGCGATGCCGTAACTGTGTGAACTCTGCCGGTTGGCACCCCGGACTTTTCGCCAGTAAAAGGTTCCGGCAGATTTCATATAGGAAATCAGTTCGGGATGTTCGCGGGCAATTTCGTCGGCAACGGCTTTGAGATGGTCTGCGGCACCGTTGATCCTGCTGAATTTGATCTTTTCGCCGAACCACGAAACGACAACGAGATTTTTACTGACGGTTTTGGCATCCCGGCCATACATCTTTTTAAAGAATGGTTCACACCGGCTGCGTCCGGCATCCTGCAGATACCCTGGCGTTCCTTCCGATATATATTGCATCGAAAACATATCTTCGATATCGGAATCATCCAGCAGCGATGCGAAATCCTTTGTTTTGCCGTCATCAAACACAATCGATGTTCCGTCTTCGAAGATGATGCGATTATCGTGGTACTTCAGATGCTGATCCGGATATGCCTGCAAAAGGCGTTGTGCCTTTTGGGGAATGGTCTGCTGCGATGGCAGCTCCTGTCCATACGCGGCGAGACTGAATAACATCATGAATATTATGTATAAGAGTGAAGCAGATGGATTTCGCATGGATTTCAGACGATGATGCAGGGGACTGTGCATGCCGCACTGCTTCAGCATAGCCGAATCCGGTTCACTCCGCCAATTCATTCAATTCATGAAAAACAGCAAGCGCCGCGTATCGTATGACGATAGCGGCGCTTCGCAGGGCGTATTGGCGCAGCCAATAGCCGCGCCAACGCATAAAACTTATTCACAATCCGTAGTTTCCGGCACTTCCAGTGCGGGAATCTTGGCATTTTCTGCGGGTTCTTCGGGCTTATCCTCTTTGGGCGGTTTGGGATGATTCTTGTCGTAGATGAGGCTGCCGACGATACCGATGAAAATGAATCCGCCGATCACGGCGAGGTTTGTCCATGTGGGAAGATGTTCGAAGGGGGATTCCCAGTCGGTTCCGAGGAGTTTGTTGGCACCGAGGCAAATGGCCGGAGACAGGAGCTTGATGGCGACGAACATGAGGATGGCACCGACGGAGTATTTGAGTCCGGCGAATTTTTCAAGGATGCTGGCCAGAACGAAATACAGGGAGCGCAGGCCCAGGATGGCGAAGATGTTCGAAGTAAAGACGAGGTAGGGATCCTGTGTGATACCGAAGATGGCGGGAATCGAGTCGACGGCGAAGATGACGTCGCTGAATTCGACGACGACGAGAGCTACGATCAGCGGAGTCAGGTAGGTTTTTCCGTCGATTTTGCGAATGAAGTGCATGCCCTCGATTTTGGGATCATAGTGGAAGTGCTTCATCATGAACTTGGTGATCCATTTGTCCTTTGGATCACCCTCGTTGTCGCCGCCGAAGGTCGATTTGATGGCCAGATAGACGAGCAGAGCACCAAAGATCCAGAGCACCCAGCTGAAGGTGGAGACGAGGGCGGCTCCGGCAGCAATCATGATGCCGCGCATGACGAGGGCTCCGAGGATACCCCAGAACAGCACCCGGTGCTGGTATTTGAGGGGGACGCCGAAAGAAGCGAGTATCATGGCGATGACGGCAATGTTGTCGAGGGACAGGCATTCTTCAATGAGATAGCCTGAGATATAGTTCATCCAGGCAACGGCAGCAGTTTCTTCGGCACCTTCGTGTTTGCCGAGTTCGAACCAGTGGTTGTCGTAGGAAAAGTAAATGAAGATGGAAAAAAGCAGAGCCAGCGAAATCCAGAAACACGTCCATTTGAGGGCTTCTTTGGTTTTGATTTCGTGAACATTTCGGTTCAGAACACCCAGGTCGAGGGCCAGCAGGCCGAAGACGAGAATGAGAAAACCTATCCATGGAATCCAGGTCATTGATACTCCTTACTGAAGTTAGGGCAGAAATGCCGTTAAACGTTAATGAACATATTTGTGCTTAATTGCGTGAATTGTCGTGCAGTTATTCCTGAATGGCTTTGGATTTCGTGCCGGATTCGGATTTGGCCGGCGCGCGGAAGAATGCGCGGATGCCGAGGATGAGAATGGCAACGGAAATGATGGCGATGAGACCGCCCCAGAACCAGTAGGGCAGGAAGAGATTATCCTGAATCTGTGCGACATCGGACGGAGCATCACCGACATCGGTGTGAGCAACTGCAGTGAACAGATAATCGCCGCGTGCAAAGACTGCGGTGAGCAGTGTCAGTGCCAGAAAAAGCGTGGAATACTGAGGAATTGTGTTCTTTTTGGGGAGCTTGGCGAGTGCGAATGTGGCAAGCCCGCACAGTAGAACAAAGACGATGCCGAACAGGTTGCGTACGACGAGTATCAGCGAAAGCGCGCAAATGCCGGTAAATATGTAGAGACCGACGCGTGCGGCTTTGCCCGAACGTGCCAGAACCATGCAGACGGCAGCCATAATGGCAGGGGCGACGAGGCCGCCAAAGGCGACGAAGGCTTTTGCAAACCGGGATGCATCGATTGGAAGTGTAAACGTGGCCATCCCGGATCCCCTCACCCACATTTCGAATTTGACGAACTCGCCGCCCATCATGAGGGCGGCAATGCCGTGTCCCATCTCGTGAATGAAGGTATAGACGAGCATAAACGGATAGAGAACATACCAGCCGTAAGGAATAAAGTAGAGCGCAATGACCACGGCGGATAATCCGACGCAGGCCAGAATCCGCTTGTCACTTTGAGTAAGTTTGGCCGGGACTTCTGATGATTGACTCATAATCGTTCCATAGAATTCTGGGAATATGCGGCAGAAACCTCAATGGTGAGGAAAACGCCGCCAAATAAAATGCAGGTTATGTTCATTTGAGCAAAAAAGTCACCCATAAAAACCCAAACCACATTATATTACATCCATCGCAATCGCAATCCGGCGATTGCCGAAGGGATAATTCAGAAATCACCCAGACGAACAACAGGCAGGGTATTATGTTGGAATCACTGGTTAATCGTCCTCTTTCACTCGATATGTTTCCGGCAATGGTCCAGAAACCGGTGCTGCCGGATACACCGAAACCCTTAAAAATGATGGCGGCCAAGGGAGCTCTTCCCGTTTCGCCGGATTTGCTGATACTGGTCTGGTACCAGCTTTCGTTTGAACCGGATCCGGAAATTCAGGCTGCAGTTAAGGAAACCGTATGTTCTTTTGATCCGGAGCTGATCGTCGAACTGGCTCAAAAGGATTTGCCTGAGAGTGTACTCGATTGGCTTTCCAAGACGACGACTGACAGTGCTGTACTTGAAAAAATCGTGCTGAATCAAAAAACGCACGATGCAACGATCATGGATTTGGCCGAGACGGCTCCGAGGGATATTGTTGAGCTCATTGCCAACAACCATGTGAGAATTCTGAGATCGCCCGAAATTATTGAGAAAATCTATATCAATCCATCCGCGCGTATGGCGACGGTCGATAAACTGCTGGCTCTGGCCAAAGAACACAATATTGAGCTTTTGAGTCTGAAGGTGGTTCAGGATGCCCTCAATTCGGGGGATTTGCAGGATGATGGTCCCAAACTTTCGGATGAGGAATTTGAACAGGTTCTGTCAGAACTCAAGGGCCATTCGGAAGCCGAGAAGCCGGAGGGCCTGGACAATCTTCGTGCCACGAAATCCCTCGAAGAAATGGATGAGGAAGAGAGCCAGGAACAGAAGCAGAAACGATTGTCCCGCACGCAGCTCATCGAACGGATGAATGCTCCGCAGCGCGTGCGTCTGGCTTTGATGGGGACGCGCGAAGACCGCAACATTCTGATCCGCGATACGCGAAGAGTCGTTTATATGTCGGTGATTCGAAGCCCCAAGATGTCGATCGGCGAAGTCGGTTCCATCGCATCCTCCAAGAGCCTTCCGGATGAGGTGATTGGCTATATTGCACAGCGTCGGGACTGGATCCGCTACTATCCCATCGTCGTTTCGCTCGTCAATAATCCCAAATGTCCGCTGGCTGAATCTGTAACGTTTCTGCGTCAGCTCCGCGCGAACGATCTCAAGCAGCTCATGAAGAGCAAGAGCGTTCCTGCTCAGCTGACGCGACAGGCCCAGATGCTTTTCAGACAAAAAGATGCCGCCAGAAAATAGGCTATTCATATAGCGCCCCAAAGGGGCGCTTCTGATTTTTTATTATTATCAACAATAATCTGTACGGACGTGTCGCGACACGTCTCTAACCCCTACCCCCAAAAAAGCAGGTATTTATGCAGACGATTTCCCCGATTACCGAGCAGCTCATCGATCTTGCCATTGCCGAGGATTTGTGTGCCGGCGATTTTACGACGGATGCCATATTCGACGATAAAAATGTTTCGCATGGAAAGCTGATTGCCAAGTCAGATCTCGTTTTGTGCGGTCAATTTATTTTTACCTATATTGTCGAGAAAATTGAATCGCGCGCACTGGGAATTTATCAGCCGGTGACGGTGACGTTTTTCTCCGATGACGGAGCGCGCGTAAAGAAGGGCGATGTCATTGCCGAATTTTCGGGTTCAACACAGATTTTGCTCAAAGCGGAACGCACTGCGCTCAACTTTTTGCAGCATCTTTCCGGCGTTGCGACTCAGACGCGCGCACTTGCGGATCTTCTGCCCAATATGCGCGTCGTCAATACGCGCAAGGCATTGCCGGGGATGCGGGAGCTTCAGCATTATGCCGTGCGCTGCGGCGGCGGTCACAGTCATCGGTTCAATCTGGGCGGCGGAACGATGATCAAGGACAATCACATAGCAGCCGCCGGTTCGATCGCCAAAGCTGTGCAGAAAGTGCGCGATTTTGCGCCCCATACCCTGCGCATTGAAGTTGAAGTCGAGTCACTCGAAGCCGTTCGGGAAGCACTCGATGCAAAAGCCGATATCATCATGCTCGACAATATGGCTCCCGATATGATGCGTGAAGCATGCAAAATGATTGGTGATAAGGCTCTCGTCGAGATTTCGGGCAACGTGACTGTCGATAAAGCTGAACAAATTTCCGATATCCCCGTTTATTGTGCTTCGTGCGGTTCACTGACACATTCCGTGCATGCAGCAGATATCTCGATGAGATTCGGCAAATAAGCTTTCAACGAAATACAAAAACCAGGTTTTGGAAATGATTATGATGAAAAAACTCCTTGTGATAGCCACTGCAATGGTGGGTCTGACCGTCATCAGTGCGTGCAAATCGACGACATCCGTAGAGCTGTTTCGGGTAAACGAGAATGGGGAGGTCGTCAATATCGGACGCGGTGCGGATGAGGGACATGTCATTTATGGTCATTTCCGGGATACGGAACGGTATGATCGTGCGGCAGCGACAGTGATGACGCCACAGGCTGCCGGCGCATCCTCCGTTTGTTATATCGTCGTCAATGATGGCCAGGTCAATGCCGGCGTCGGAGAAGGTATCCGGCTCGATCCTTGTTCGGATATTACGATCGTTAACGAAAGGGTGATTACCGGTTCTCTCGACAATATCGGTGTCTATTATCACGAAGAAGCATCCGGGACGGGCATCTATAACCTGTATGAATTCCGCGATGGTGAATACAAACTGTTGCTGACACGACCGATTTCGAATGAACTCTGGAACAGTGGAACGGATATCCTGAAACGTCTTGAGGATGGAACGATCGAGCTTCAGTTTACGCGTCCGGGAAGCGATGGCAGTATTGTGAACGAAACGCAGACATTGACGGAATCTGCGGTCAGCAGCGGAATGGCATTGAGTATGCCGGATCCAGAGACAGTTCCGGCGGCTGAGCCCTCTCCGGACGCTGAAACAGGGGCGGTTCAGAATGGTGAACAGCCTGCCGAGTCTGCGGATGCACCTGAAAGTACTGCTGCCGAAACCGCGCAGCCTGCCGATTCCAATACAGCAGCGCCTGAAGCTGCTCCCGCTGCGGAATCGAATGAACAGAAGGCTGCGGAATAAGTTCCCGGCTTTTAATGAACTCCCACTCAGGCGTTCCGTGGAACGTCTGTTTGTTTTTTTATGTAAGGCATTATGGAATCACAGCTGTTTACCCCGGTAAAAATCGGTCCCGTCGAACTTCGCAATCGTACGATCCGTTCGGCGGCTTTTGAAAATATGTGCGTCGATAACGGTCCGTCCGAAGCGCTTTTTAATTATCATACCGCAGTAGCGCGCGGCGGCATCGGCATGACGACGGTAGCCTATGCCTCGATCAATCAGAGCGGCCTGTCGTTCAAGGGGCAGCTGTGGATGCGTGAAGAAGCCGTGCCGAAGCTCAAGGAGCTGACGGATGCAATTCATGCTGCGGGGGCAAAAGCGGCAATTCAGATCGGGCACTGCGGCAATATGACACATCGCAAGACGTGCGGCCAAAAACCTGTCGGGGCATCGAACGGGTTCAACATGTACAGCCCCACATTTGTGCGCGAGCTGACGGTTGAGGAAATCGAACAGTTCGTGAAGGATTTTGTGCATGCCGTCGAGCTCTGCAAGGAATCGGGCTTCGATTGTGTCGAAATTCATGCCGGTCATGGCTATCTGATTTCGCAGTTTTTGTCGCCCTACACGAATCATCGCAAGGATGAATACGGCGGAACGCTCGAAAATCGCATGCGTTTTATGATTTACGTCATTACGGCTGTTCGTGAGGCATGTACGCGCCTGGGACTCGGACTCGTCGTCAAGGTCAATATGCACGACGGTTTTAAAGGCGGCATGGAGTTCGATGAATGCCTGAAAGTGTGTAAAATGCTTGAGTCATTGGAGGTCGATGCGCTCGTATTGACTGCAGGTTTCGTATCGCGGGCTCCGATGGAAGTCATGCGGGGAAATATGCCGCTTGCCACGATGGGCTATTACATGGATATGAAGGAATTCTGGTGGCTCAAATTCGGGCTCAAGATCGCCGGCAGTATGATGGTGCCTCCCGTGCCCTACAAAGATGGCTATTTCCTCGAGGAAGCAAAAAAATTCCGCGCAGAACTCAAACTGCCGCTCATCTATGTCGGCGGCGCATGCAGCCGAAAGATCATCGACGAAATCCTCAATTCAGGATTCTGCGCAGTTCAGATGGCTCGCGCGCTCGTGCACGATACCGATTTCGTCAATAAACTGCGCGACGGTGACGAAAATACCGTCAGTGGATGCAATCACTCGAATTACTGCATCGGCCGCATGTACACACTCGATATGAAATGCCATTGCCAGTGTGAGGACGAAATCCCACCCAAACTCAAAAAGGAAATCGCCAAACTCGAGGCCAAATGGGGACACAAGGGAACTTAGTTTTTGTTTTTTAACAAACAGATTTGCTCAGGCCTAACGGCCTTCGCGAGAGTTTTTATTTGTTTTTATTTAACAAACGGATTTACACAGGCCTAATGGCCTTCGCGAGAGTTTTTATTTGTTTTTATTTAACAAACGGATTTGCTCAGGCCTAACGGCCTTCGCGTAAAAAAATGTGAGCAACGTTAGTTGCGAACAAATCCGTTTGTAAAAACAATCAAAACAAATACAGTGAGCAACGTTAGTTGCGAACAAATCCGTTTGTAAAAAATACATACAGAGGAGAGCATGACTAAACAGGAACCCAAATCAGCACTCATCACGGGTGCTGCGGGAGGCATTGGTCAGCAGATGGCGCGCGTATGCGCGGGCAAAGGCTGGGATGTCATCCTCGTCGATATCAATGAAGAAAAACTCTCGGAATTTGCTGGAATTCTGAAAGCCGAGTTTTCGGATATTCAGGTATATACCTTTAAATGCAATCTGTCTGAACAGGATGCGCCTGAGCAATGTCTTGCATTTTGTGACGAAAATCATCTGGAAGTCGATTTTCTCATCAACAATGCGGGCGTGTTCTTCTTCGATCCATTGGTGGATGCTGACATGGGTCGCGTCGTGCGCATGATCGATATCCACATGCGATGTGTAACCAAAATGTGCATGCTCTTTGGTGCGCGTATGAAACAACGCCGATTTGGGTATATATTAAATATGTCTTCGATGAGTGCATGGATGGCTATGCCGGGCATTAGTATATACAATGCTTCGAAAGCTTATGTGCGCAGCATGTCGCGTTCGATTTATTTCGAGCTTAAACCCTGGAATGTCCATGTGACGGCGGTCTGCCCTGGCGGCATCAACACGCCGCTCTTTAATTTGCCCGAAAATCTCCGCAATCTCGCCGTTAAATTCGGCATTCTGATGCAGCCCGACAAACTCGCTAAAAAAGCGATTAAGGCAACGCTCAAAAAGAAAATACAGACCATTCCCGGGATCTCGAATCATTTCTGGGTTTTTCTGGTTCAGCGGCTGCCCAACTGGCTCGTGACCTTCATTATGAAGCATTTAAAGGTATATGATCGCTTTTGGAAAGAGCCAGAGTCGAAGCCGTAGATAGAAAGTTGCTAAAAACCGCGAATGGTATCGATGACGTTCCTCAGCTCCAGGGCATTCTGCTCCGGCAGGGAACAATTGATATAGATATTGGAACCGATTTCGAATCCTGCCGTCTTGCTCAGACGTGGAATGATTGAGATGTACCAGTGATAATCGTCATCCCCGATATAGGTCGGTGCGGAACGGACGACGAAATTAAAATCCGGGTAATTGAGTAGTTTTTCGTGTGATTTGAGAACGTAGTAGAGTATTTCAGCCAATGCAGGGATATGATCATCATTCATGCTGCCAAACTGAGCGTGATGATCGAGCGGGAATATCCATGTGTGAAAGCTCGAAAGGGCTGCGTATGGCAAAAACGAAACAAAGTGATCATTTTTATAAATGATGCGCTGATCCTGCTCTATCTCCTTGCGGAGCATATCGCACATCATACAGCGGTGGTGTTCCGCCCGATAATTGTATGTTACACTCAGGCGATTCTGGATCTGGCCTGATATAATGGGCGTCGCAATGAGCTGGGAATGCGGATGGATCAGTGATGAACCGGCTTTTTCACCATTATTTTTAAATATAATAATATGTTTGACGCGTTCATCTCTGGCATGAAAACGATATCGCTCAAGATATGTCCGAAGAATATCCTCTACATTTGGCAGGGACAATCCGGTGATGCCGCGATCATGGAAGGGCGAATCGATGATAACTTCGTGAATGCCGAAGCCGTCGATTTTGGGCTGAAAAAAATCGCCGGTCTGAATGGGCGTTACATCATCGTGCAGGGCCGGAAATTTGTTTTTAATGACGCGAGTCTGCCATGTTCCCGAAGGGGAGCTTAGGCGGGCGACTTCATCCGAAGTCTGATGCTCATTTCCCGGACAGAACGGACACGTCGGATCGAGTCTCGGAAGCATGGCTTTCGGAACACTCTGGGCAAATTCCATGGGGCGCTTGGCGCGTTCGGTGGCGATGATGACCCACTCCTGGGTCAGAATATTAAAGCGAAATTCAGGCATGCTCGTTAATTATCCT
>JAFRYG010000015.1 GCA_017441205.1 Pseudomonadota bacterium | reverse complement strand
TTTGGTGCATTTCATTTGTCCCCCGGTAGCCGCTACGCGCCAACCGGGGGCTACTAAACATGAAGTCCTACGGACTTCTTTTGATATGCTCATTAACCATGTCCATAACAATAAAGGCAAAAATCGATGATACTGTCATTACCGTTGAATGGGAAAACAACGAAGCCGTAAAAGCCCTTAGCAAAATCGCGTCAGAATCTGCTGTAACCATCAATATGTCGCAGTATGGTGGATTTGAGCAGGTTGGTCCTTTGGGACAGTCTTTGCCGAGAAACGATTCACAGACGACCACCGCTCCCGGTGATATTGTTTTATATTCAGGCAACCAGATCGTCGTTTTTTATGGTTCCAATACGTGGAGCTATACCCGACTGGGCAAAATTACAGATAAAACAGAAGCCGAACTGAAAACGATACTGAATAAGGAAAAAGTCACCCTTACATTATCTGCGAATTCGGATGAACCAACAACTGAACCCGAACAACCGGAGAAGAAATCGCTCGTTGCTTATTTCTCCGTAACCCATAACACCAAAACCATTGCTGAATATATCTCGGAATATACAGGTTCAACGCTCTACGAAATCGTCCCGAAACAACCCTATACGAGCGAAGATATCAATTATAGCGACAACAGCAGCCGTACATCTATCGAACAGAATGATCCGAATGCTCGCCCTGAAATTGCATCGACGATCGACGATATCGACCAATACGATGTTATTTATTTGGGCTACCCGATTTGGTGGGGACAGGCACCCAAAATTATGTATTCTTTTTTGGAAAGCGTTACGATAAAAGAAGACGCAGTGATTGTGCCTTTCTGTACGTCCGGCAGCAGCCCCATCGGAATGAGTGCAACCAATCTTAAACAATCCGCAAATGCAGCAAACTGGCTGGAAGGGCGCAGATTCGCAGCAAGTACGGATAAAACGACTGTCACGCAATGGATAGACAGTCTTAACCTTAAATGAAGAGAGCAGGCATGGGTAAAACATTAGTTGCATACTTTTCGGCAAGCGGTGTCACAGCAAAGATGGCTGCAAATTTGGCAAATGCCATTGGTGCTGATATCCACGAAATCGAACCGGAAGTGAGATACACAAATGATGATTTGAACTGGCAAAACAATCAAAGCCGCAGTTCCGTCGAAATGAACGATCGTTCCAGTCGCCCTGCAATCCAATCCCATGTAGAGAATATGGCACAGTATGATCGCGTATTCGTTGGATTTCCCGTTTGGTGGTATCGCGAACCCAGCATCATCGACACCTTTATGGAGGCATACGATTTGAGCGGCAAAAAGGTGATTCCGTTTGCGACATCCGGAATCAGTCCGATCGGCGATTCCGGAAAAAATATGCAAGCCCTGGCCCCCAAAGCGAAAGTATTCGATGGCAAACGGTTTGAAACCTCCGTCTCAGCTGCAGAACTCAAGGCATGGGCTGATCAGTTTTAAAGAAAAGCTGAAGTAGGTGGAGAGACGCTTTTACCGTTTCAAGTACTCGTTGAGCACAGAGACATTTAGTGTTTGCATTCTGAACAACGATAGACGTAAACAACCAAATCTTCTTTTGTCTGATTTTCACAGTTTGGATCTTCGGTGATAAAGTGGGACCCGGAACCTGTGCGGCAGCGATAGAGCGGTACGGTACCATCTTGATGTGTTTTGAACGCGTATCCCATGGGGCCCATGTTAAACTCTTTTTCGCAGTCTACAAATGTCGAAATCATGGTGTGTGAACCATTGGCTCCCCCTACTCGGCATTCGTAAAGCATGACAGGGTCGCCAAAGTTGGGTTTGTCGCGGAAGGTTTTCCAGGATCGTTCATAACCAAATCCGGCAGGTGGCATTCGTGTGGTCACCCAGTGATAACCATTGCTTTCATTATAGTATCGTTTTAATTCGATATAAGGCAGCAGCTGGAAACCACATTTTTCAGCCCCCGGTTTATTGACATCTCTATAGGTCTTCCATGCAGGTTTTTGAGTTTGGCCATCCAAATTGACTAGTCCCAGAAATAAGTTTTCCGCTTTAACATCCTGATAGCGGTGATAAATAAAGCTCTCGATACCAGGTGTTCCTAAAACATTTTGAAATGCCTTGCAAAGGTATTCGTCCTGCAAATTGAGTTGATTGGTATTACTGGGATTGCCGTTGAGACCATTTTCCGTCAATTGAATTTCCCAGGCATGAGGTTTGTCTTGATAATGCTGGCGCAGCCATCCTGCTAAAATGCCGATATTGCCAAAGGTAATCCTCTTCCAATCATTTACACTGAATTGAGGTTCTCCCAAGCCAGGCGGATAGGAGTGAAATGCAATTCGCCATTCGCGATTTCCGAGTTTGGGCACAAGTTTTTGAATAAAGTCTTCGACACTCTTATGTTGCCATTGATCGATGCCATGTCCAAACATGTGATCGAAAGGAATCAAAACTTTAGCTTGCTTTTGTTCTGCCCGGATATAATCGTATGCTTTATTCCAGTCTTCAGCATAGCGGTCTGTCCAAGGATCAAGATTACAGTCTGAATATCCATGGCAACCATAGTTATACCAATGCGAGCAGTTTACTTCATTGTGTATGACAAAATCGGCAATTCTGCCGCCTTTATTGCCATCGTGTTCAATACCGTTAAAATACCAAGCCAGAAAACCAGCAAATCTGCCGTAATTATCTGCATATTCTTTTTTAGCTATACAGAAATGTGGTTCCTGTACGTATATATAATTACCATTTTGGTCCTTCGCAGTACATATATCATTATTGATTCTCGCCCATTCTGGTACACCATAGACGATTGCAGTCACCACAACGCCAGCATCTGTAAATTCTTTAATTTTATCGACATATTTTGTTTGATAACAATATCCTTTATATTTGACTTCGCCAGCAACACAATCTGAATGTTTAGATTTCTGTAGATCTTCCCAAACCATGTTAAAGACGACACCATGCACGTTATTATTAATCAAGTCCTTAGGCTTGGCATTGTCCGGCTGGATGCCTTTAATACTTTTTCTCACTGGGTATACATCTTTGTTCGTTGTACATGATGCGTTAATACATACTTTTCCACCTTCGCATGTACAGTTGAGTTTACCGCCGCACCCGTCATTGAGATTATCGCCGCATTTTCCGGCATAACTGGAGCAGGTTTTGGGAGTGCAATCCTTATTGGATGACTTGTTCGTTATAACATAAATGCTATGCGTATAGTTGAGGAAATCATCTATTCCCTTTTGCATGTAGTGTATATTGGCCGGATCATCGACATAGATGGTATCACTGGCGGAATCATATCCATAAACTGTTAAGAAATGCTTGTTGTTATCGGGTGTCCAGTAACTTGCTGCACCGCCTTGCAATGCAACAATATACCAACCATTTTTAAAGGCTTCCTGCATTTTTTGTTTTGTGGCACTGCGTGTATCTGCATCATTAATTTTTGTCGATTCATCTGAGCCATAATTTAAACCTTTTGATGTATCGATATATTCGCACCCCAGATCATACTCACGTTCTATCATTGGACAAACGATAGATTTATCTGTACCACCTCCGCTCGTAATATCCTGATAAAGATCGAGCTTGTTGGCGATTGTCACAGGGGTAATATTTTTATCATTCTTAAGCATCGCGATTACATTGGCCAAAGATGTAGGTCCACCCCCATGCTTTCCGATGGTGGTTGTTCTGAATTTTACATCTTTCCATTTGTCATCATTTTGATAATAGTTTGGTGTAGAAGCGGATGAATAATCGATCAGTGGAATGGCAGCAGTGTTTTCCAATTTGATATTATCACTGTGAATATAATACTGACCATCATTAAATGATATCCGATAGGAAGCACCGAGGAATAAATCTTTGCCGACGACGCCCAATAATTCGACGGTGTTGCCTGCATCGAGATTACCGACGATCTGTGGGGCTTCACCATCATGTTCTTTTTCTAGTGTGTCATTGCTATAAAAAGCCTGTGGGGTTCTGCGCACGGGTATGGATTTGAGATTATCATCCACAATGATCCCCGTAGGAATGAAGGGTGCGCTGGGGTCATCTTGCTCACAGTTGTCGGTATTGAGAGTACAATTGGCATTGCAGGTGATAGCCATACCCTCGGCGAGATGTGTGCCTTCTGGGCAAGAAGCTGATTCTTTAAGCAGGTTGCCATCGCATACCTCTTCGTCATCTAATACGCCATTGCCGCATTTTTCCTGGGGTTCGATGGGGGGATTATTGTCAGGGATGCATGCATCCGTATTGAGGGAACAGTCTGCATTGCAGCTCAGACGGGCACCTTCAGGCAAATGCGATCCTTTCTGACATTTGGCATCTTTAGAGAATTTTTCGCCGTCGCAGATTTCGCCATCGTCTAATACGCCATTGCCGCATGTTTCGGCAGGTTGATTTGGAACGCATGCATCGGTATTCAGGGAACAATCCTCTTTGCAGCTCAGGCTGGCATTTGCTGGAAGATGCATGCCTTCGGGACAGGCTGCGGCCTCGGGAATTGCTTTGCCATCGCATGGTTCATCGGCATCCAGAACGCCGTTGCCGCAAAGCAAGGCATGCGCAGAATCATCCGAGCATGCCGAAATTAATGCACATGCAATGAGCAGAGATCTAACGAAAGCGCGTGAACTCTCGCGTGAGGGACTTAAAAAAGATGACGAGTTCTTCATAAAGTCTTCCTTTATGCTGATATAATTGACCGGCATTTTCAGATTGTAACAATACGCTTTGCGAGGGCGTATTGGCCGATAGGCCAATAGCCCGAGGCCGCATGCGCATTGCCAGAGGCAAAAGCATGCGGGAACAAATGAACAATATCAAAGTATGATTGCTATTTGGGTGTAATTGCAATCATATAATTGCAAGTATTCAGAAAGTTTTCAACTCCTTGCTGCATATATTTCCTATTCATCGAGTCGTCAGCATAAATAATATCGCGTGCTTCATCATAACCATAAACGGTTATCCAATGCCCATGTTCAGTCCAATAGATTCCAAATTGTAAAGCAAGGACAAAACCACCTTTTTGAAAAGTTTCTTTTAAGAGTTTTTTCTCGTCTTTATGTACTTGATTTAATTTTCCATTACATTGTGGGTAGTGAGGGTTGTTCTGAGTTCCTGCATTTCCGCATTCGACATTGACAGCATTACATGCAAGACCATATTCAGTGGCAACAGCACAGAATCTATCATAGGCATTTGTTACAGAATTTCGGTAATTTGTATACTTTTGTGCGGTAACTCCCGGATTAACATCATTATTACCCGTTAGGGCTGATATCGCATTGGCCAAAGAAGACATGCCACAACCATCTCCACCGACAAATTTCATTTCAGGATCATGAAAAAATTCTATACCAGACCACTGGCTATCTTGCTGCATATAATTGTTAGTACTTCCGGAAGACCATTTAAAATCCGGAATGTCCATACCGTTTGTTTTTACATCTAAAAAGTTAGCTGGTAAAAAACAATATTCATCACGGTTATCAATTTTTACTTTTACCTGGTACCAAATTTGATTATCCTTCAACTTATTATGGGGATTTTCAATTTTTGCCAACAACTCGAATGTATCACCTGGGTAGGTTAATTTTACGATTTGACGTTCTTCTTTTCCACCTGTACCATAATGTTCATTATTGACCAGATCCCCCCAATCATTGATTAGATTTCGATTTTGTGGCGAACGACGGCAGATTACGGAATCGGTTTTGGGTGGTTTGATAACCGTACCGGTAGCAGTACATGGGCAGTTGAGTTTACCGCCGCAGCCATCATCTATATTATTGCCGCATGCCGAACTGAGATCCTTGCATGTTTTTGGAACACACGTATCTGTGATTATCGACATGGTATGGTTGCAGTCCAGGAAAGACTCCATGCCTTTTTCTTGCATGTAATGGCGATTTTGGGGATCATCGACATAGATTCTGTCATTTTTTTCATCATAGCCATAGACCAGAATTGTCCGTTTGTTTCCCCAGTAGGAGGATTCGCCGCATCCTTCTTCGGCAACGACGTACCAGCCTTTTTTAAAGGCTTCCTGCATTTTGGCTTTGGCCTTGCTGCGGGTTGCAGCATCGTTTGTCGTATTGCCGCCGCCATTCATTCCTTTTTTATTATCCAGATATTCGCATTTGAGTTGATATTCTTTTTTGACCAGCTGACAGATATAATCGGCGGATTTACCTAAATAGGTTCCAACTTTATTTGCGATGACGTCCGGAGTTATGGATGAACCTTTGAATGACAAGGCATCTGCAATGGCAGCGGAAACACTATTATTGTCATCTTTTTGATAATAGTTGCTCGTAGAAGGGGACGAATAATCCAACCTGGGAATCTCGAGATCATTCACGCGCTGAACATGCATCGAATGGATATAACCTTCCTCACCATTATACTTGACGAGCCATTTGGAACCGACAGAACCAATGATATCAAGTACAGTGTCCTTGGGAACATTGATGACGATTTGTGACGGTTCATCTTCGCGATCAGCGTACAGATCCTTATTTGGGAAAACGTGCTGCGGGGTACGGTGAAGTGGAATTTCTGTCAAATCGGCAGCATATTCTTTGTTGGGTACGACGCGTCCCTGGGGAATGGTTGTAGAGATCGTTATCTCGCAGGCACTCGTATCGAGTGTGCAATTCTCATGGCAAGCAAATGATTTACCATCGGGAAGATGCATGCCTTTTGGACAGGATGCCGTTTGGGAGATGATACTACCGTCGCATTCTTCACCTTCATCCAGGCGGTCATTGCCGCACGTTTTGGGTGGTTCGACGATTGGTTCATCGTCCTTCACACAGGCATCCGTATTTAGGGAGCAATCCGCATTGCAGATCAGACGGGCACCTTCAGGCAAATGCGATCCTTTCTGACATTTGGCATCTTTAGAGAATTTTTCGCCGTCGCAGATTTCGCCATCATCCAGAATTCCGTTGCCGCATGATTCTTGTGAAACAGCAGGCTCGTCGGGTACGCATGCATTCGTGTTCAGGGTGCAATCCGCATTGCAGCTTAGCCTGGTATTTTCCGGCAGATGCATGCCTGTGGGGCATGCAGCTCCAAATTTCATTTTTTCTGCATCGCAGACTTCGTCTGGGTCCAGGACGCCGTTACCGCACGGAGTGTCTGTTGACTGGGCTGGAACACAGGCGTCGGTATTTAACGTGCATTTTGCGTTACAGCTCAGGCTGGCACCTTCTGGGAGAAGCATACCATTTGGGCATGCGGCTTCGTAGCTCATTTTTTCTGCATCGCAAATTTCGTCGTCGTCCAATACACCATTGCCGCAATCTACAGACTCGAGCGAACAGGCGGATGTCAATGTGAATGCAAAGATTGCCAACCACTCAAAATTTTTAATGTATGGGATGAACCCCCTCCCCCCTACACTGTAATTTAAACACTTCATTACATTATCCTTGTTCGCATGTTAAGTGAATCTGTTGATGATTATGCTTAAAAAGCATACCTGAATGATTTTTTGAGCGGAATCAACTCTTTTTTAGGAATATAGGCATATAGCTGTATTGAGCCAAAAACCTTTGAAATTATAGAAAAAACAAGCATGTAAGTCAATATCGTGCTACGTACATCATTCGCACGAGGTTACTGCTCAGCCGCCTTTCTTTTTTAAAACGGATTTGTTCGCATCTAACGATGCTCACATTTTTAGTGCGAATGTCAGCAGGTTTGCGGATGGTGAAACAGACTCTTCAGACCAAGTATATGAGCCATGGCATCACTATGAGCTGGACGAATCGGCTCGTCTTGTGCCGTCTGTCCCCCTGCCCGTATCTTCGGTCTAAACATTCAATTTCATGCCACCGTCAAATTGGGTATATAATCCGAGCAGGCGAAATCAGTTTACCTGCTCATTCACCTCAAAAGACGGATACGCATGATGGCAAAAAAAACTCTGCAATATTTTATCATCGCTGGACTTATTGCTCTGTCGATCCATGGCTGTGCCGCACCCCAAAACGGAGAAATTCAGTCACCGACACAGGATGCAGCAGCCAACCCGGACAAACCGCAAGAAAACGAATCAGGTTCTGCGCAGTCGGCATCCTTTATGACCCGGGCGGCACATTTTACTGCCACTACAGCACCGATGCCGTCGCCCGAACCCTGGATTGACGCGGCCAATAATGAAGACCCCGAAGCACAGTTCGTGCTGAGCATGATGTACCGGGAAAACCTCAGCAGTGTAGAGCATATCAAAAACGGCAAACAATCCGACGATGCCGTCGACATGAAACACGAAATGTACCGGTGGCTTGGCGAATCCATTGATTCTGGATGCTATCTCGCGGAACTCACGCAGCATCCGACGCTCGAATATGTCATTGCTGCCCATGACAAGAATAAAGATTATTCCAAAGCCATAAACTGGCTCGAAGAAGCGGCGAAACGAGGACTTCGCAATTCCGAATTTGTACTGGGAATATTATATTACAATGGAGCCGGTGTTGCGCAGGACAAGGAAAAAGGCCAGGAATTGATTGGGCGAGCTGCGATCCACGATCTGCCGACGGCTCAGTATTATGTCGGAATGATGTATGAAATGGGCATTGGGACCGAAGTGGACAAAGAGAAGGCTCTCGAATGGTTCAAAAAAGCTGCCGACCAGGATAATGCTGATGCGTCGTTTGTTCTTGCGCTCAAATACCTGGATGGTATCGACGTCGAACAGAATAATACACTGTACGAACAATACCATAAGATGTATGATTACCATGCATGGGGGCAGCTCATTTCTGAAGAAAATGCAGGCAGATTTGATCAGGTTTGTATGTTCGATTACGACAAGACAAACCTGGGACATGAGGAATATGATGACTGTGGCGGCGGCGAAGGACTGGATGACGAAGAGCCAGACGAAGATGAAATCCAAAGGCGGAAAGAATACGAGATAGAAACGAGAGCAGATGAGTCGCTTCCCTACTCCGTCGATTATCAGCTTGCGGCTAAGTGGCTCGACAAGCAGACCGAAAGCAACCACTATCTACATGCCGCGATACTTCGAGCACAGACGCTCACCCAGAGCGGCTGCAAGGGCAACGATGATTCCTCATACGCCACTCGCCGCAACAAAGCGATTGAGCTGCTGGAATCGGTTCCGACAGCATCATTTTCCGAATCCGATCGAGGCTATTTGGAATTTACAAGGGCATCCCTAATTCACAATGGATTGAGTGAATATGATGACGACTGCGAGGGAAGCGATTGCAGCAACACAGAAAATGCCCGGAATGCGCGGAGAGCATTTGAGCTTTACCAATCTGCAGCATCACATTCGAATCTTAATGCCATGAATATGCTTGGAGATATCTATTATGAAATTGATTATCCCGTGCATATCGGCGAAAAGATCGGCATGCCGGAAGATCTGGAAAAAGCCTATGAATGGTATTCCAAAGCCGGGAATCATTCCAGAGCTATTGATATGGCAGATATGCTTGCCAACAGAGCTGCATCCCAAAAGAACAACGATAAAACGATCTACTGGATCGAAAAAAAAGTAGAACATGGAAGTAAGAACGCATTATTTGCACTTGGAAGAATATATAAAGAAGGCAAGCTGGTGCCAAAGGACGATAAAAAGGCCATTGAATACTATTTGAAAGGAATCAGCGAAAACGATTCTCCCTCATCCAAATTTACGTATATTAATTTTACGGATATTATAGACGAAATCATGGAATTGACCGGTATATATGCCCAGACTGACAAAGCAGAATCGCTCAAATGGTACAAATCTGCGTACGAACGCGCCAACAGCAATATATTCCCCAAAAAGCCTCCCTATGGATTCGTGCATGTCATCAATGCCATCGAGAATCAGCCGAAGATCAACGGGCTTCAGACTGCACTTGAGAATCAGATCAAACTGGAAAAGGACAAAGCTCTGAAAGAATTTTTTGTATATAAATCGGGACTCTCCCCCTGCACGAAAGATCCGAAATCATGCCGGGAAACGATTCAGCCGCTTTTTGATGAATCCATTCAGAAAGCCATACGTGCCATTACGGCTCTGACCATTGTCCAAAAGGGTTCGGCCGATCTTCAAATCATTGAAAATACCTATTATTATATGGCCGCATATCTGGGAAGACATGTCAATTACAACGACCAACTCAAGGGCATGTCGCCTGTTCCGGAAGCGATTTACACGACCGAAAAGCTGAATACCTACGACAGAAAGATGCTGTTCTTTATCTGGTTTTTAAGGCAGATTCCCTATGCCGCCAAAGAAATATATGATTATCAGCCCAAAGAGAAATCCTGGGATCAATATCTGAAGGAAGCAGACAAAGCGATTGCCGGCAGCGAACAACTCAAGACTGCATTTGGAATTGATTTGATGAAATATTATACGTATTACCCATACAATTCGTGACATTATTGCGTATGAACTGAAACATTGGCTTTCATTTACCGACCAAAAACCTGATGTCAGGCTTTGTGGATTCCGGTATACTTTTATGCGCTCATAAAGAGCCACTTTACCAAGGAGTTTAGTATGGATAATCAAGTCATTCAGGCAATTCTCGACCGCAAGAGCATTCGTTCATTCACCGGTGCCGCAGTGGATCGTGCGCAAACGGAAGCGATTCTCCGTGCCGGCATGGCCGCCCCATCGGCAATGAACAGCCAACCGTGGACCTTCATTGCGATCGATGATCGCGAACGTCTCGATACACTCGCCGACATTCTTCCCTATGCCAAAATGCTCAAGACTGCCGGCGTTGGCATCATCATCTGCGGCGATATGAGCAAAGCCCTTCCGGAGCCCATGACCGGATTCTGGATTCAGGACTGCGCTGCCGTTACCGAAAATATCCTCCTGGCCGCAGAAGCACTGGGATTGGGGGCAGTCTGGACGGGCGTTTATCCGAATATGCCGGTCGTCAAAGCCGTCTGCGACCTGATGAAACTCCCTGAGCACATTGTTCCGTTCTGCGTGATTCCCATCGGGCATCCGGCTGGCAAAACGATGCCGAAAGATAAATTCGATGCTGCCCGGATTCACTGGGATGAATTCTGATTCTGAACCGCAAACAAACCTGCGGTGTGTAAACAAATGCCGCAGGCACATTCAGCCTCCGTTCAGTCCATTCGTTGAGAGTAATTTTTGCTTTTGGCATCGAAATACCGTATGCTGATACAGGTTGTTTTCTGACTGTCCGCGGAGGTCATTATGCATCGCCAAAACAGCACATTCCGTCATGGATTTACACTCATTGAACTGATGATCATCGTTGCAATCATCGGAGTTCTTGCGTCGATTGCTGTTCCTGGGGTTACCCGATATATCAATAGTGCAAAGACGACCGATGGCATTGACAAGCTCAAAGGTATCGCAGAGGGGGCAATAACTTACTACAATCAAGATCATCTTTATAATCCCAACGGCCTTCTGAAACTCAAATATATGTATCCGGGATGTCAGAATACCAATGAATCTTATGACAGATGCACAAAAGCGACGACTACTGTTGTAGGCGGTATTTCCCGGGGCACAAAGCATAAACTCAGCATCGGCCCCAATGAGCAGCCATGGCTTCGCCTGGGCTTTGACATCAGTTCCGATCAGGCTTCGACTTATTATCAGTTTGTTTACGGTTCATCAGAGGATGGGCATAAATTTTCGGCAAGAGCAGAAGCCAAGCTCAGCGAAGATGATTTTGATTCGGCATTTCTACTCCGCGGTACCGCAGACGGTACACTCCTCAACATGCTGACAGCAGATGATTCTGCTGGATCCTATACTAACCTCACAGGAGAATTCGACAGCCATATAAACTGATCGCGTTTCCAGCACCATCTTCACTTCAGTGTACCGATCTTCTTCTGAAGAAGCTGACATTTCCGAATAATGCGGTGATTGTGCTTAATACGCGATAAGATTGCAGTGTCTGCGTTTTCCGAATGCCTGCCATAGCGAGCGGCGATATACTGACGAGCGACTGCGCGCAGGGAAGGATGTGTATGCATTTCTTCAGACCACCAGGTTTCAAGCGGCTGTAGTGACAAGTGCTTTGTCTGATCATGTTCTGAACATGATTTCATCAAATCAGTCCAGCATGCGTTCCAGACCTCTGCCGTCGGCCGAATGCGTGCGTACAGATATCGAACAGGATACCTGGCTGCGAATATCAGCAACAACAATCCAGCCAAGGCAGACAAAACAATCCACCCGTAATTTCCGAACCAGCGATATATATTTTGAGGACGATAGGAAGCAAACCAGTCATTCAGCTGCAGCAGCCAGTCTACTTTGACCTGCTGGCTTCCGGATGGAGTCGGATCATAGACTTCCCACTTACCGTCAAGATAGACTTCGACCCAGCTGTGTGCGTGAGCCGAACGCACATAATTGTACCCATTCCGAAATTCAGAAGATACGAAACCGCTTACATTGCGCACGGGAATACCGAGCTGTGCAAGCAATACCGCCATTGTCGTCGAAAAAACTTCACAGTGCCCAAACTTCTGTTCAAACAGGAAATCCTCAACGATAGATCCTTTCCTTTCCGGGCGTTCCAAACTGTACTGATAATGTGTCTTTAGATAATCCCGAACGTGATTGGCTTTTTCGCGAGGCGTCTTCGCATTTCCTGCCATTTGAACAGCCATATTATAAAGACGTTTTCTGACTTCGCTGTACTGTCCTCGTCTCCGCCCCGGCCATATCAGTTCTGGTCGGTGATATATCAGCTGCATTTCTTCATCAATATTAATTCCAAAATATATTTTTATAATATCAATCACATCATCTGCAATCATCCGATCGTTCTCCGATCTATTATCCAGCCAAAACCGAAATGTCATGCGACTGGATCCCCGCTGCCATCCCCAACGCCGCCAAAGCCCCATACTATCCGGAGAAAATCGGATATTATTATTGGCAGTTTTATCTTCATCCCCCAACTCAACCCAGGTTGTATTGACCAGTGTGGGAAGGCGATAATCCCTCCATTCCCTCACGAACTCGACATTAAACGCATCTGTTCGTTCCGGATTCTGAGTCATGAGTGCTTTGGCATTGCCACCGTATGTTCGCCAGCGCGTTCCATCGAAGATATTCTGAACATCGATACGCCAGTAATATTCTTTGGAAGTTTTGGGAACATCAGCGCGGAACACCAGAGATGGATCGAGTTCAATGGTTCCGGTTTTATCCAGGGCAACGTCGGGGAAGGCGCCTCTTGGCTGCTCTACCCCAGGCACTGCCGTAACCGTATTGGACCCCCATCTTGGAATCAGCAAAAATAAGATGCATCCGCCAATGAGTACCAGGATCCCTACGCCAATGGCCGAACCCACAATTCTCATCTTATTCTGAGTATATAGATCACCAGACCTGGCAGAAGCAGCCACACATCCCGTTGTAGGTGAAACAACAGACAAGTGCATGAGGTAGATAAACCATATCATCAAATATACACTTAAAAAGCAAAGGAACCCTGTTGCCTGAAGTGAAAATGAGATACAAATCAAAGGAATGATGGTTAAAACACCGACCTGGACTTTTTCTGATGTTTTTTTATGGCTCAAAGCCCGATATCCCAGAAGTGCCCAAATGACATTTAAAAAGATATCGACAACAATTGCCCGAAGCCCACCGCCATTGACAAAACTCAGCCCCAGAAGCAGAGAGAAAAGCAAGACCCCCATTGCCCTGAATAATTTGTGCTTCCGGATTTGACGATATTCACAAAAAGCTCCGATGGATATGCAGACAATGACACAAAGGCATGTACTCCAATGACAAATGCCGCAAATCGTGCATGCTGCGACACAAAAGGCTGTCAATGCGAAGAAAAGCCATTCCATCAATTCAATCCAGAGGCATGACGCCGGGACAAAATGCGTTCAACCAAATGTTCTATCCACATGAGAACAGGCGTAAACAACGCCGTCAGAATTGCATCCACCCAAAATGATCGGGCAAAGATATGCCAGAACTGACCATTCCAATAATACAAACTATAGACGACAGCCAACAGAGATTCGAACAATACGCACAGCAGACATCCCCAGAACATTACGGCGATGAGGCGTTCAGATCGGAATCTTGTCAACAGGGCTCTGGAAATACCGAATACCACCATACAAATAAAAGCATACAAACCGATGGGACCGGACACGAAGAAATCCACGACGCACGCCAGAATCAGCATGGAGACGCATGAAGAAATCATCGGCATGGCGCCGGCCCCCGTCAAGACAGCTGCGATCACGACGAACTGACATACATAATCGATTCCGAATGCCGAATCGACATTGGACTGAATAATCATGAGCAGCATCGCACAGACGGCATTAATAACGACACGCTTCATGGCTTAATGTCTCGTATCTTCAAGGACACCGGTGATAATATATACCTCTTCCAGCCGGGAGAAATCCACCATGGGCTCGACAGTAACTTTCTGATAAAGCCCAAAAGACTTGGTATCGATTGAAGTGATGCGCCCAACGGGCAATTCTTTCGGAAACGTTCCGGCACGTCCGCTCGTGACCACCAGTTCTCCCTGTTCAACTTCATCCCGGCGCAGCAAATAAGAAATCTGTGCTTCGTATCTGTCGTTTTCACCAGTTCCGGACAAGATGCCTCTCGACCGATTGAGCTGTGTCATAATATCTATTTTGGAACGCGGATCGACCGTCAGCATCACATCGCAATACCGTCCGCTCACTCTTTCGATCCTTCCGACGACACCGTCGGAAGAGACGACGGGCATTTCCGGTTCAATATTGTCCGTTTCTGCTTCGATTCTCAGTCTGAGCACACGAAAAAACGGCGACATATCGGCGGCAACGACTCTGGCCGGTTCCAATCGATAAATCGGACGCTGCTGTTTGAAGCCGACGAGTTTAGTCAGCCGTGCATTTTGCTGCAGAATTCCCTGAAGACCAATATTCTCCTCACGAAGTCTGGCATTTTCTTTTCTCAATGCTTCATTATCGCGTTCCGTATGAACAAGATTGATGTAGGAATCCCAGAAATTTGCAGCATTTCCGACGACAAAATCATTATGGTTCTGGATTTTTCCAACGCTGAAAAGCAAAGGACGCTCAATCATTCCCGGTTCGGAACGCAGGGAACCGACGAGCACAAAGATGAATACAGGCAACGCAATGCATAACGCCACAACCCCCATCGTCTGGTAGCGCTTAATAAGTGCCTTCATCATGGCTTTAGCTCACCGAGGTAACTTCGCGCAAAAGCTCAATCTGATCGAGTGCCTGTCCGCATCCCATTACGACGCAAGTCAAAGGATCATCGGCAATGAGGACTGGCAGACCTGTTTCTTCGCGCAGAAGGATGTCGAGATTTTTCAAGAGAGCACCGCCCCCGGTCAAAACGATTCCCTTGTCGACAATATCCGAAGACAGCTCTGGCGGTGTATGTTCAAGTGCAGAACGAACGCCCTGGACGATCTGCCGGATTGGTTCAGCCAGAGCGTCGCGGATTTCGTCGCTGTTGATTTCCTGAGTTCTTGGCAAACCTGCTGTCTGATCACGCCCTTTGATGGTCATGGTCAGAACTTCGTCGGTGGGATATGCCATGCCGATTGTACATTTGATCTGTTCAGCCGTTCTTTCACCGATGAGCAGATTGTATTTGGATTTCATGTGAAGCGATATGGCTTCATCCATTTTATCTCCGCCGACGCGAACGGAATTGGAATGGACAATACCGGCCAGACTGATGACGGCGACCTCTGTCGTTCCGCCGCCGATATCGACGATCATGTTTCCGGATGGCTGAGTAATCGGCAATCCTGCGCCCAGAGCTGCAGCCATGGGTTCTTCAATGAGATACACTTCACGTGCCCCCGCGCTTTCGGCGCTTTCGCGGACAGCTCTTTTTTCAACTTCGGTAATGCCGTACGGCACACAAATAATAATGCGCGGATGGACAAATGTTTTTCGATTGTGTGCCTTCAGAATGAAGTAGCGAAGCATGGCTTCGGTGACTTCAAAATCTGCGATGACACCGTCTTTCATCGGACGGATTGCCTGAATACCTCCAGGCGTACGTCCAAGCATTTCCTTGGCTTCTTTGCCCACGGCGAGTACATGTTTTTCACCGCGGCTTTCCTTCTGAACGGCAACGACGGATGGCTCCCGAACGACAATACCCCTTCCTTTGGCATAGATCAGGGTATTGGCTGTGCCAAGATCAATGGCCAGGTCACTCGAAAAATAACCAAAAAAACGGTCAAAAATCATCCATCACCTCAGGATAAAACAAAAAACGCCAGCTTACGCCGACGTTTTAACTAACGCTCACGATATGTAATGCGGCCACGCGTCAAATCGTATGGCGATAATTCAACAGTGACTTTGTCACCCGGCAAAATACGAATAAAAAATTTGCGCATTTTTCCGGAAACATGAGCAAGAACGACATGCTTATTTTCTAGTTCCACGCGGAACATGGCATTTCTCAATGCTTCGACCACCGTGCCATCCACGGTAATCCCTTCTTCTTTTGCTGCCACTTTAACTCCTAATCATTAATTGTATCATTCCCCCTGCCAATTTTATTCTACCCCCCAAAAAAGCAAGCGCAATTTTATAATGAAAAGAGTTTGCAAGTGCAATATCGAATTGATGCGAGATGATTTTCTTTGAAACACCATCCGACGATCAGATTCGAAAATCGCGCTCTCCTTCTGAAATTTTCACCAGATTTTTCTCCACAAATGCGCGGATTTTCTCATTCGGAATTTTGGTCATCTCAGAGGTTATCAGTTTGTCTCCCACCAGCTTTGTAACCGGAGATGCATAATCTTCGAGATATTCCTTGAGCGTCATGAGTGCATTGGGGTGACAGCAATTCAGGATCTGATTCGACTTGCACAGTGACATGAACCGATCACCGGTGCGTCCCTCACGGTAACAGGCGGTACAAAAACTCGGAACGAAACCAAGCTTCATAAGCCAGCAAATGACTTCATCCAGTGTACGCCGATCCGAGACATCGAATTGCGCCGATGATTCATCCGTGCGTTCCGGATCACAATAACCGCCCACACTCGTTCTGGAGGCACCGCTAATCTGGGAAATGCCCAGTTCAAGTGCACGTGCCCGAACATCTGCCGACTCACGTGTCGAAATGATCATGCCGGTATAGGGGACTGCAACCCTTGCACACGCAATGATCTTGCAAAAAATGTCATCGCTGATGCTGTTATCGAAGGCATTGGGATCGATATCGTCCGCATGTTTGATTCGCGGAAAACTAATCGTGTGGGGACCGACACCATGGACGGCTTCGAGGTGTTCCGCATGCATCAAAAGTGCAGCAAATTCATACCGATAGAGTTCCAGGCCGAACAAAACTCCAAGCCCGACATCATCGATTCCGCCATCCATCGCACGATCCATGGCTTCCGTATGATAGGCATAATTGTGCTTCGGGCCTGTTGGATGAAGCTGTTCATACGATTCTTTGTGGTACGTCTCCTGGAACAGAATGTACGTACCGATCCCTGCATCCTTGAGCTTGCGGTAATTCTCGACAGTCGTGGCTGCGATATTGACATTCACCCTGCGTATCGCGCCATTCCTGTGTTTGACGCTATATATTGTCTTGATGCTCTCGAGGACATACTCGATCGGACAGTTCACCGGATCCTCACCGGTTTCGATGGCCAGACGCTTATGCCCCATATCCTGAAGTGCAGTAACTTCCCGTGCGATCTGCTCTTGTGTCAGCTTAACCCTTGGTATGTGCTTATTGTTGTAGTGATAAGGACAATAAACGCATCCATTGACACAGTAATTCGACAGATACAGCGGCGCGAAGAGGACGATTCGATTGCCGTAATATGCCTGTTTGATTTCCTTAGCGAGTTCGAAAATCTGTTTTTCAACACCCGGATCATCGCAGGCCAGCAGCAAAGATGCTTCTCGGTGCGAAAGTCCTTTATGAAGGCGTGCTTTTTCCAGGACTCTGTCGATCTCTTTTGAATCGTTTTTATGAGCATCCGCCCATGCCAATGAATCCAGGACTTCCTGATGATCAATAAATTCTTCTGCCTTAAGAGATTTTGGATCGTACATGTTTTTTCATCCTTTCGGGTCAGGATCGTCAAACTGAATCATTGGCCGCAGATGCGGCCAACGCCGTCTCAAGCATCAACGAATATCAGCTATTTCAATGCTTTCCCGTTAGAGGTTGATAAATTTGCGCACACCGTTTTGACGGTGACGCCCGAAAGTCGTCCGAGTTTTCCGGACAACGCATTAATGATATCCACCGGAGCATCCAGGGCAAGGCTGACGATACTGATAGCTCGCTGACGATAGGGGATGCCCATGCGTCCAAGAATGAAATCGCGATACTCGGAAATGATATTATTCAGGGCTTCCACGGAGTCCGGATTCTCGACAATAACACCAATAACAGCGACGCGTGTATCCATGATGGACTAAAATGAGGTTTGAAAAGGGTAAAAAAAAGAGCATGAAAATCATGCTCTTAAAGCGAGGCGGACGGGACTCGAACCCGTGACCTACGGCGTGACAGGCCGTTGTTGTAACCAACTCAACTACCGCCCCAAAGGGCAGGAAAACAAAACCGAGCGAGGCGGACGGGACTCGAACCCGTGACCTACGGCGTGACAGGCCGTTGTTGTAACCAACTCAACTACCGCCCCAAAAGAGGCTTTGTTTTCCTAACGAGGCGGACGGGACTCGAACCCGTGACCTACGGCGTGACAGGCCGTTGTTGTAACCAACTCAACTACCGCCCCAAAGGGGATTCAGATTGTTAAAGATCAATGGGCACAGCAGGGTTTGAACCTGCGACCCTCGCCTTGTAAGGGCGATGCTCTCCCGCTGAGCTATATGCCCCCGGCACCAACACCCTAAAGCGTTCGGCGAGGGCGCTTTTTAAGGGAATGAATGGCACGCGTCAAGGTTTTTTTCAAAAAAAACGATCCTTACGCAATTGCCAATTGCCATTTGCCGGTTTTACTCTCTATACGTAGTCTCCGCAGGTGCTCCCCCACCTCATTTTGAATGACTTTTTTCTGCCGTAAAGCGCAGACCGAATATATCACTTCACCGAAACCATGCCTTTGCTACCCCCTTCCGAATTATTCCATAACGGAATAGATCACATTCGCCGTTTCCAGCGTCACCTCCGATCAAGTCTCAACGTCATTCCCTACATGCCGCAGGCTGTTGTGCTCTATCACGACGGCTATACCGGCATCGACAAATACATTTCCGACAGGGGACGTGCCCAGAAAATACTCAACTACCTCCGCTACGAAGGCTGTATCGACGAAGCTCAGATCGTCACGCCCAAAACCGCAACCATCACCCAGCTCAGTCTCGTACACGACTTTTCCTATCTCTCGCAGCTCAATGAACCCGCCATTGCAGAGCGCATCTTCGGCCAGGGCCTGACCGAGGAAGCCATCCGAATCTGTGTCGAGCAGCAGCGTCTGATGACCGGCGGCACAATCCGCGCCGCACGAATGTCTCTGTCGAGCCTGTATCCCAAAAGGATTATCAATCTGGGCGGCGGATTTCACCATGCCTATCCCGAAGGCGGATATGCCTTCTGTGTTTTCAATGATGTCGCCATCGCCATCCACCATCTTCGCAAACACAACTACACCGGCAAGATCCTGATCATCGACTTCGATCTGCACCAGGGCGATGGAACCAAAAAGATCTTCGCGCACGATCCCAGTGTCGTCACCTTTTCCATTCATGCCGAAAACTGGTTCACGGACAAATGCCAGGGATGTTTCGATGTTGCTCTGGGCCCCGGCATTGGCGACGCCGCCTATCTCGAAGCCATCCGTTCCTCCCTGCCCAATATCATCCACCGGGAACAACCCGATCTCGTCTTTTATCTGGCCGGCGTCGACATGGCCGAAGACGATGAACTCGGGGACTGGCGTGTTTCGCATGATGCCATCTTCGAACGCGACAAATTCGTCGATGAATGCGTCGGAAAACGCCGCATGATCATCGTGCTCGCAGGCGGTTACGGACACAATGCATGGCGCCATTCGGCGCGCTTTTGCGGCTATTTGCTCTCGCACCTCGAAAAGCCCATTGCCTCCGACAACGATCGGCTGCTCAACGCCCTCAAACGCATTTCGCGTTCCATGCCGCTGCACGATTTGACGACAGAAATGGAAGATGACGATATCCTCGGTGATTTCTTTGGTCCCGTCAAACGCACGCGCCTGTTCGATTTCTATTCCAAGTACGGCGTCGAATGCGCCCTCGAAAAAAGCGGCATACTCGATCACCTCAAAAAGCTCGGATTTCTCTCCCCACACATCGAATTTGAACTCGATCACCCCAACGGTCAGGCAATCCGCCTGTTTGCAGACGAACGCAGCACGATTCTCCTCATCGAATGCATCATCGACGAAAAGAAATTTCACGGAAACATGCGCATGCTGTGGATCGAGTGGCTTTTGTCCCAGAATCCGACGGCAGAACTTGATCCGAACCGCCCCCTGCTCCCCGGGCAGACGTATCCCGGACTGGGTTGTCTGACCAAGATTGTCGGCCTCCTGTTCATGATCTGCGACCGCCTCAAATTCGATGCCATCGGCTTTAATCCGGCGCATTATCACGTCTGTTATCTGGCCAAGGGCCAGGGATGTTTCGAAAAACCCGAAGATGAAGCCAGATTCCGCGTCGCCCAGGCTCTGACCGCAGGTCTGAACATCCAGCAGGCCAGTCAAATACTCAACCAGGGACTCGTCGCATCCGAAAATACCTTCAAATGGTCGCCGGCGAGGATGATCATTCCAATCTCCCCGCAGGCGCTTGCACTTTTCCAGTCAAAAGAATATCAATCCGAAGTCGAAAAACTCGCTGCTGCAGAACTCAGCCGCTACGGCATTTACGGGCAGTCCCGAGGCTATCGCAGAAAACAATTCAAACCCGACAAAGAGGCTCATTCCTCCGTCCCCAGCTAAAGAAACTCATGTGCGGCATCATTGGTTATACTGGCAATCGCGACTGTGTACAGATCATCCAATCCGGTTTAGGCCGGCTTGCCTACCGGGGCTATGATTCGGCAGGTATTGCCGTATGCAGCAACGGCGATATTGATCTCCGCCGTTCCCATGGAAAGCTCGAAAATCTCATCGCACGCCTCACCCGGGAACCCCTTCGGGGACACACCGGCATCGGGCATACGCGCTGGGCTACCCATGGCCGTCCGAGCGAATCGAATGCCCATCCGCACCGGTACGGCAAGTTCGCCATCGTACATAACGGCATCATCGAAAATTTCCTCGAACTGCGCCAGGAACTGATCGCCCGGGGGCATGAATTCTCGTCCGAAACAGATACAGAAATCGTCGCACACCTGATTTCCGAATACTACACGCCGGATACCGGATTTGCCGGCGCCGTCCGGGCTGCATTGCGCCGCGTGCGCGGTTCGTATGCCATCGTCGCCATCTGCGCCGACTTTCCCGACGAAATCGTCGCAGCAAGACTCCAAAGCCCGCTGCTCATCGCCCTAGGCGACGGCGAAAACTTTGCGGCCAGCGATATTGCAGCAGTTCTTGCGCATTCGCGCCGGATTATCTTCCTCGAAGACGGCGACATTGCGCATATCAAAGCCGATACTGTCGAAATCCAGGACATCACCGGACAACCCGTCCAGCGTCCCGTCAAAACCGTGCAGTGGGACATTTCGGCCGCCGAAAAACAGGGCTATCCCCACTACATGCTCAAGGAAATCTTCGAACAGCCCCAAAAAATCACCGACACCTTCCGCGGACGCATCCTCGAGGACGAAGGCCAGATCAATCTGGACGAAAAAACGGCCAATCTGGAATTCGAAAAATGCTCCAGAATTCAAATCGTCGCCTGCGGAACGAGTTACCATGCCGGACTTCTGGGCAAATATATCATCGAAAAGCTTGCCAGAATTCCGGTCGATGTCGATGTCGCCAGCGAGTACCGGTACCGCAATCCCATTATCACACCGCAGGACGGATTCATTGCCATCAGCCAGAGCGGCGAAACGGCAGACACGTATGCCTGCCTCAAAATCGCACGCGAACGCGGTTCCAAAATTCTCTCCATCTGCAACGTCATGGATTCGACGATTCCGCGCGCATCCGACGCCACATTTTACACGCGGGCAGACCCCGAAATCGGCGTTGCTTCGACAAAAGCCTTTACCACACAGCTCGCATCCCTGATGCTGCTCGCCATTCATTTTGCACGCCGGCGCCAGACCATCACTGCCGGCGATGCCCGGCAGCTGCTCAATGCACTTCGAAGCGTTCCCCACCACATGGAAACCATCCTCGAGACCTCGGATTCCGTGCGCAGCGTCGCCCAAAAACTCCTTCGTGCCAGCTCATTTCTGTACCTCGGCCGAAACGTACATTATCCCATTGCGCTCGAAGGCGCGCTCAAACTCAAGGAAATCAGCTATATTCATGCCGAAGCCTATCCTTCGGGCGAGATGAAGCACGGCCCGATCGCGCTCATCGACGAAAAGCTGCCCGTCGTCGTCATTGCCCCCAAAAACGCGACGTACGAAAAGACGCTTTCGAATCTTCAGGAAGTCAAGGCCAGAGGCGGCCGAATCATCAGCATCGTCTCGGAAGGCGACGATATGCTGCCGCGCGTCAGCGAACATGCCTTCGTCATTCCCGACTGCGAAGAAATCGTGCAGCCATTTTTGAGCGTGCTCTATCTGCAGCTGCTGGCCTATCACATTGCAGATCTGCTTGGGAACGACGTCGATCAGCCGCGTAATCTGGCCAAATCCGTGACCGTCGAATAGCTTTTGTGTGTGACGGGGCTATGGCTGCGCCATACGCCCCGCATTCGGCCTGGCTATGGCTGCGCCATACGCCAGGCCCCATTTTGTGGCCGGCCCGTATGCCGCAGGCATAGGGCCGGCGCGCAGGCCGTAGTTCCCGGCGCAGAATGCGAACCGGGAACAAGGCAGCGCATAAACGATCAAAAGCCTCAAATGACTACGCAAATGACCAATCATGGTATATAATCGGACGACTTTGACGCATTCAGGAGGTCGAACCATGAAATGGTATTCAAGTATAGTCACAGCCATCGTATTATGCCTTTGTTCAGCAGTCTTTGCCCAGGATGTTCAGACAGCTCTGAACAATGGTGACCTGGCAGAGGCCCAGAAATTACTCGGCACAATGAGTACAGATGCCAACGAAGAATCCGCCGTTGCCGGGCTTTGCGGTCAGGCGCAGATTGCCCTCGCCAAAGGCGATTATATGGTTGCAATGGCCAGGCTCGAAGAAACGACGCCCAAACTCGCCGCACTCAAGAAAAAAAGCGGCTGGCACGTCGTCGTTCCATGGCTCAAGGCCGATATTGCCTTCTTGCAAAAAGACACCATCACCTGCGAACACGAAATCAGTGCAGCGCGCGAAGCACTCGCCGCCGGTGCCAAAGTGAACCATGGCTGGAACGGTGCCATCGAATACCTTACAAGCCAGTGTGAAAAGGACAATTCCCATGCCCGAGACGCAGCTGAGGCTGCCATTCTGGCGTTCCAAAAAGCCCAGATGCATCATGAAAAAGGACTGGCATCCCTGCGGCTCGCCGAACTGGAATGGGAACGCGGCAAGCAGCGGCGCGCTTTTCGTGAATACGATGCTGCCATTCAGGCATTCAGAAACTCAGACAGCGAAAGCGAACGGCGCCTCCTCGCAGAAACAATGATGACCTCTGCGGAACGCATGATCTCTGCCGGCGAAACCAAATCGGCACGTTCGCGCCTGGAAAGTGCAAAAGCTGTCATTGAACAATTAAATTCCCCTGCCGATCTTGATGAACGCTTCAATAATATCAATAATACATTGCCAGAATGATTGAACAGTTCTTCAGGAGAATAACAATGAAAAAAATCTCGCTATTACTCGCCGTATCACTCCTGCTGGTAACCGGATGCAACAGTGATTCGTCCATTTCGGTCAACCAGACGCCGGAAGACAAAGACAATCCCTGCGGATGTAAAAGCAAGGAAGTCTGTGCAGCCAATGGCATTTGTTACAAAGATAAAGGCTGTCTCGACTGCAGTGCCGATGAAGTCTGCGTTTCGGGAAAATGCTATGCGAATGACTCGGAATGCGGCAAATGCAAGGCCGACCAGGTCTGTCAGAATGACACCTGCTACGACGCCGACAATCCCTGCGCCAAATGCAAACCGAAACAGGTCTGTCTGGACGAAATCTGCTACGATGCCGACAGTCCGTGCACCAAGTGTACCGACGAAGAAAAATGCGTCGGAGAGGTCTGCTATAACAAGAAAAATGATGTATGTGCCCAATGCGATCCCAAACAGGTCTGCAATAAGGGCAAATGCTATGAAGCCGATGATCCCTGCGCCGAATGCAAATCAGAGGAAGTCTGTGAAGAAGGCAAATGCGTCATTCCTGCGGATCCGTGCGAAGCCTGTGCCCCGACGGATTCCTGCGAGGATGGCGAGTGCATTCCCTGTAAAAATGAGATTTGTCTGGGTGTTTGCTGCGAAAATGCGGAACTTTGCGATCAGGTGACGGGAGAATGCAGTCTTTCGTGCGACGAAACCACCCCGACATGCATGAACGATTGCTGCGAAAACGGTCTGACATGTACGGAACATGGCTGTGATCGCATCTGCGATTCCGGTTCGAGCTGCGGTCCAGACAAAGTCTGCTGTACAGAAGAACAGGAATGCTTCGGTGAAAGCCACTGCGTGCCCAAATGCGACGAACCGCGCGTATTGTGCGGCGAAGAAGGCAAAGAGGTCTGCTGCGAAGAAAAAATGGTATGCCTCAACAACGAATGCCATACCAACTGTGCCGAAGACCAGACGCGCTGCGGTGCCGATCAGAATCTTTGCTGCAAATCCGACGAAATCTGCCTCTTCAATAAATGCCTGCCCAAAGGCGCGTCATGCAAGACTTCCGAAGAGTGTTCTCTCTGGGAATTCTGCGATACCGGAAGCAGTACCTGCGTCAATCAGGAAGAAGACAAGGCCAAGTGCATCTACCGTCCGCCCATCGGTGTCTTCAAACCAAAAGTCAAGTGGCACTACGATGACAACGTCGTTTCGGTTCCCGTCGTCATCAATCTGACCGACGACAACGGCGACGGCAAAGTCGACGAAAACGACGTCCCCGAAGTCGTCTTTACCAACAATTCATATTATCTGACTGCACTTTCGGGAGATACCGGCAAACCCGTGGCCATCCTGAAACAGCCAGTGTTCAATGCCTACAATGATATTGCAGCGGCAGATGTGGATAACGATGGTCTGATCGAGGTGATCGTTCCGACAGCTGTCGAAGATGAGGCAACCACGGGCCTGTATTTCCTCAATCTCGTCAAATCCGGCAGCGGATACGAATGGAAGATCAAAGCCTTTATCCATGCGGACAACATTGATAAATCCGGCCGATACTGGGCAGACCTCCACCCCACAGTTGCCGATATTGATGCGGACGGCATCCCCGAAATCATCACGACGCGCGGTGTCATCAAAGGCAACAAACTGACGGAATGGAGCTGCAAGCTCAATATGCAGCGCGTCTTCGTCTGGTATCACGATTTCTTTGCCGTAGCTGATCTGAACCAGGACAAGAAGATGGAGATCATTGCCGATCACATCTACGACAATAAATGCCAGAAAATTGCGGCCAATCCCGAGCCATCCGGCGCAGAAGGCGCCTCCGACGGCGCACACTGGTACTATTCAGCCGTGGCCGATCTCATGAAAGATTCAGCGGATGCAGCCGCCACCGGCGAGCTTGTTCCGGAAATCGTCCGAGTCAAGAGCGGTTATGTCAGCGTCTGGAAGGTTTTCTTTAAGGATGGCAAGTGGAGCCAGAAAATGGCCTGGGAAAAACCACAAACGACCACCAGAGGCGGCGGCAATCCCGTCATCGCAGATTTTGACGGCAATGGGGAGCCGGATATCGGCGTCGCAGGCCGTACCCACTATTCCGTATTCAATGGCCAGACCGGCGATATCGTCTGGGCAAGTCCGACCATCGATGCTTCGAGCGAAAAGACGGGGTCTTCCGTTTTCGATTTCGAAGGCGACGGCGTAGCCGAAGTCGTTTACCGCGACGAAACCAGACTCCGCATCTACTCCGGAAAACCGGATGAAACCAAAACAATCAAAGCCGACGATGGCAAGGAATACAAAGCAGGGAAGATCCTCTTCGAAACGCCCAACACATCCGGAACCGTCATCGAATATCCGCTCATCGTCGATGTCGACAATGACGGCAAGACCGAAATTGTCATGGTCAGCGAAGTGGATGCCAAATACGGCGATCCAAACGATCCCGCCTACCTTGGCCCCGAATGGACAAACCTGAAGACCGGAATCACGGTCTTTACCGATTCCTGGAACAACTGGGTCCGCACGCGCAGAATCTGGAACCAGCATGCCTATCATGTGACCAACATCAATGAAAACGGCACCGTTCCCAAAGAAGAGCAGGCCAACTGGCTCAACAAGCGTCTGAATAACTATCGCGCGAATGCGCAGCCCGCCGACGTATTCAATGCCCCGAACTTCCAGCCGGGGACGCTCAAATACGATCAAAAGAAGTGTCCGGATGCCATTACCCTGACAGCGACCGTCACCAATGCCGGTTCACTCAGCGTCAAGAATGTCTGGGTTTCGTTCTATATCAAGGTCGATGGCAAAGACGAACTGCTCGGTTCCGTCCAATACCAGGGCATCATTGCTCCGGGCGCAAGTGTCGAGGTCTCCATGGATTGGAACGAGAATACTTCGGATGGCAAAAAGAAGTATAATTCGCCCTACCAGATCTTCTACAAGGTGGACGATGCTCCCGGTAAGGATACCTCGGAATTTTACAACGAATGCATCGAAGACGACAACACATCCTCGGCGACCGAAGTTAAGGCATGTCCAGAGATTGTTGCCTGAAATCCGGAAAGATCGGGGAATTCAAGGCGCACGCAGTTTGCGTGCGCCTGGGTTCTCACCTCATCCTTGAATCTTTCGATCATGCTTTTATGCCGGGACGATGGACGCATATCATCGGTCCCAATGGTGCCGGAAAGACGACGCTGCTGCGCGTCCTGTGCGGATTGATCCGCCCCGAATCCGGAAGCATCGAACTCGACGGTCAAGATATCCACGAAATGACTGCCACTCAGAGAGCGCGGAATATCGGCTACGTTCCTCAGCGTCTGGATGCAGTCCCGGCCATTTCCGTCATCGATTTTGTCACTCAGGGTACTTTTGCCTGGCTCAGCTTCGAAACGCCCGAACAATCAAAAAAACATGCACTCAAAGCACTCCGGAGCCTCGGCATGGAATCCTTTGCAGATCGGCGGCTGGATCAGCTTTCGGGCGGAGAGCTTCAGCTGTGCGTACTTGCTTCAGCCATGGCACAGCGCGTCAGCATCATCCTGCTCGATGAACCGACATCTGCCCTGGATATTCGACATACAGAAATTCTCTGCCATGCGCTCAGGCATTTATTGGCTGACGGCATCACGGTCATCTCGACGACACACAATCTGGAAATCGCCGCCAGCTATGCAGATCAAACCATTCTTTTATCTGACGGCCGATGCTCATGGCAGGGCGAAGGTTTTGCGCCAGCCGATGCACTCGCTGCCGTCTATCAGATGGATCCCGAATATTTTGCACATCTGGCCAGACCACCCATTCCGTCCATACCACAGTCTCCTGCATCCGACCCGATTACGCACGCTTCACCCAAATACACAAGCCTGTTCATCATTCTGAGCGTCATCGGACTGGCCGTCCTTTTGATCTGTCCGTGGTTTGGAGCAACACTGAGCATGCCATGGGATTCCGGAGATATTTTCTGGCAGCTTCGAATTCCGCGCGTCCTCTGGGGATGTATTGCCGGTGCTTCACTTTCATACATCGGCGCAGTTCTTCAGGCGTTGTTCCAGAATCCGCTGGCAACCCCCTATACCCTCGGCATCGCCAGCGGCGCATCTCTCGGCACGATGGCGGCCATTCAGTTCGGAATAGCCGGCATGATCGGGCTGCCATTGTCCGCATGCCTCGGGGGAATTCTCACCATGATGGCCGTACTGTTCATTGCTTCACGATGGGGACTCCGGCAGCCCATTTACTGCCTCCTGGCCGGTGTCGCATCATCCATGTTCTGCAGCGCCGCCGGCCTGGTCATTCAGGCATTTGCAACACCATTGACGGCGCAGCAAATGATGCGCTGGCAGCTCGGAGGACTGGAAATCGTCGGTTATTCCTCTCTGATCATCGTCCCCGTCATTGCACTTGCGCTCGGTTATTTATTTCGGATTTACCGGCAGCTCAACCTGCTCAGTGTCGACACCGAACTGGCATCATCGCGCGGCGTCCGCGTCGAAACGACGCGCATCATGGCATTGATCTGCACTGGTATTGCCACATCTCTCGTCGTTTCGGTATGCGGCCCCATCGGGTTTATCGGCCTGATCATTCCCAACGCCGTCCGCCGTTATACCGGCAGCAACCTGAAATACGTTTTGCCGCTCTCGGCATTATGCGGCGCAATATTCCTGATGTTTGCCGATACCCTCTCGCGCCTTCTGGAACCCATTGCATGGATTCCCGTCGGCGTCGTCACAGCATTGTTCGGTGCACCCATATTTATCTATGCCATCCTCAGACACAGAACTGGCGGAAATGTCAATTCCCCCCTGGGGTGACAGCCACACCAAAGCAGTACAAATTATCGACGGTCCTATTGCTCTTTCAGCGAATTCTCACGAATCATCCGACGAACGAGGGAAGACAAATCCTTTACGGTCGGAGTAAGATACATGGTAATGCAGCGAAGCATGAGTATGGCAAGAGCAGGATCCGAAAGCTCAATCATACGAAATGTCCCGGGATCCAGCATGATCACACGGGCATCTTCGCAAACAAATACATCCGGCGCATCCAGATTCTGAAAAAACAGCGAAAGTACGCCAAACGATCCACCGGTTTGAATAAGATCGAGCTGTGTTTGAGTGATCGGGTCCACCAGTGCAACCGTTCCGGATGAAACGATATACAGCCCCGGCGAACTTTTTTCGGATGTCCGTAAATACTCTCCGGCAGGAATCGAAAAACACTCGAACAACCCATGCAGTTTTAACGCACTCGCAGTTTCCAGTGCATTGAAAAGCGACTGCTTAAGAAGAACTACAAATTCGGATTGCCCAAGCATGGGAACTGATTTTAGGCCCATGACACTTCCTGTTCAGACTGCCAGATACCTCCTCGCCGCACAAAATGTGCGGCGAGACGGACAAACTCAATAAATTCCCAAAGGGGAACAATTTTCTTTCAGATTCTATTATTCCTCGGGGGCGACAAAGCGCGTAGCTTCATCGGTCAGGTCCGGACGCGTCCAGCCTGCTTTTGTTTTCTTAAGATATTCCGTTTCGGCACTTGAAACGCCAAAGATATCAAATGAAAGGATGAAATCCGACGTCGGCTTGCAGATCGCGCGCTGAATATTTTCAACACGAAGACCAAGTTCCGTCAGCTGAAGCGTCATCAGCGAGCAGATGATATCGGCGTTTTTATCCTCGCTGTCCGTGCGATGGCAAAGGAACATGCATTTCGTACCGTTCAGCTTGATCTTATCCAGATTCCAGCGGCTCTCATAGGGAAGGCCGATTTCATTGATATTGACAAAGAAATCTTCTGCAGTGCGGAATTTCTCAGCGAGTTCACCATTGGGGAGAAGCATATCATAAACGAGACCAAACTCGTTGCGGCCGCATGCTGCACTCCAGCGTTTCCAAAACATATAAGGGGATGTTTTCGGACCGATCACGCGTCGGACATCGTATTGCTGCTTCGAAAGCTGAGCCTGGGCTTCATCCTTACGCATGCAACAATTCTTATATTTTTTGCCACTACCACAATGACAAAGTTCATTTCTCTGCTGATTATTCATTGAGACTTCCTGTGTTTGTAATGAATTCAAGACGTTAAACCCGGGCGGATCATCCCACCCAGAATCGCGCTTTCATAGCACGCTTGAACAAACAATGAAAGTACATCTTTTTTTCCAGACAAATCTTGTCTGTCATTCGCCCGAAAATACACCAGACAAATGCATCCCGCACCACCTTTCATCCCGGCTGTATAACGCTCAAAACGGATAATCCGAATAAACTGAATGCGTCTCAGACCATTTGCGTGTATGGTATCCCCCCGCCGGGGGGATTCAGTTTGCCGAATAAAGGATCGACATGTCATCGGAAATACACCTTAATGAAGGCGCCGTCATTGAATTTGCCAACAAGGGCAAGTTCTGTCTCGGTGTCGTCACCAATGTGGACGAAAAATCAGACAAGGTCAAACTCATCAACGCCACAGGGCGCGATATGATCCTGCCGGCCAAACAGATCCTGCACGATTTGAAATATCGTCTCCCGACATCCATGCTGATCAGCAATATCCAGAATGAACTCAATTCCCTCGATATCCGTGCCAATAACCCGGCAAACCAATGTGATATCGAAGATATCTGGCAGCTCATCGAAGGTGAATACGACGAAATTTCCCTCAATGACATGCTGTCCCTGCCCTTCGACGCACCAACTCCCGTTCAGAGACTCGCCCTCATTCGGGCACTTCGCGAAGACAAAATCTATTTCAAGGCCATCTCGAACGAAACGTTCTCGCCGCGAAATCCACAGACCGTCCAGGAACTCCTCAGACAACGCGAAATCCGCGCTCAAAAGGAAAAATGGCGCGAAAAATTTGCCGATGAAGCCCTCGGACTCCTCAATCAACCGGAAGATTTGCGTACACAGACCGTCGAAGACCACATCCTCGCGCATTCCGACGTCCTGGATGCCTGGAAAATCATCGAAAACTATGCAGTCCTCGGATCTGACTGCCAGGATAAAGTCGAGGCCGAAGCGCTGCTCGAAACCGTTCTGAGCCGGATGAATCGCGGATTCCAGGGCACAGCGCACCTGCGCGCCCGGGCTTTTTTGCGCGAAACCGGATTCTGGACGCCGCAGACCAATGTCGCGATCATCAAATACGAAATCCCCGTGCAGTTTTCGGAAGAAATTGAACACGACGCATTCAGTTATTACCAGAATCCGCAGACGGATCCCAATCGCCTCGATCTCACCGAACTCGACGTCTTTTCTATCGATGATTCCGATACGCTCGATATCGATGATGCCCTGTCGATCGAAAAACTCAGCGAAAACAGATTGCGTCTGGGAATTCATATCGCAGCCCCTGCATCCCGCCTCCCCGTGGGATCCCCGCTCGAAACCGAAGCACGCCATCGTTCCACATCCATTTATCTTCCGGAACTGCGCATTCCCATGCTCCCCGCCATCCTGAGCGAAAACGCATTCAGCCTGATGCCCGGTGAAAAACGGAACGCCATATCATTCCTCATCACCCTGGACTCTGAATTCAACATCCTCGAACAGAAAATCGTCCCTTCGGTCGTCATCTCCAAACATCGCCTTTCGTACGACATGGCAGAACACATGATCGAAGAAGGGGAAGATGACTTGTCCGACGAGATCCGGCTCGTACAGGAAATCACCGAATTTTCAGCAGCCAACCGTCGAAATCATGGTGCCATCGACATCGACATCCCGGAATTCAAGCTCAAATGGCTGCCCGAAGAATCCCGCTACGAATTCCATCCCATCGATCCATCCATGATGAGCCGCCAGCTCGTTTCGGAATGCATGATCATGGCCAATGCACTCGCCGCCGAATTCTGCAGTGAACACAGCATCCCGGCGCTCTACCGGCTGCAGCCGCCGCCCAATAACATGCCGGATGCACAAACGCTCGAAGCCATGCCCAATGATCTCATTCGGGCCTTCGCCATGCGCAGATGCATGATGCCCGCAGCATCCTCCATGACGCCCGGTTTCCATGCCGGTCTCGGACTCGACAAATACATCCAGGCAACGAGCCCGCTGCGCAGATATGCCGATTTGCTCTGTCACTACCAGCTGGAATCCTGGTTCGCCACCCAAAATCCGCGTTTTGACGCTGAAGAATTCAACGCCATCCTCGCCGAAACCGATCTCGGACTCTCCAAAGCCCGTTCGGCATCCCACGAAGCCTATCAGCTGGCAACACTCAAATACCTCAAACAACTGGGCAATCAGATCATCGACGCCATCATTCTGCAATACAATACAGAACGCGGCGATATTGCCCAGGTCGCACTCATCGAAACCCAGGTCAGAGCGAATCTTTCCACCAAAAACAGATGGCCTGTCGGCACGCTCTGCAGAGTTCGCATCGAAAACATCCGCCCCGAAGAAGGGGTCATTCAGCTTCAGTTCATTGAGGTCATCTCATGAAGACATTGCCAATTCTCCTCGGAATAAGTCTGTTCGCCGCAGGCTGCAATCCCTTCGCAAACAATTCATCGGAACAGAACACTCCGCCAGCTCAGCCCGAAACAGCTCAGCCCGAAACAGCTCAGCCTGCGGATGCCATAACCGCCCCCACAGAGCCCAAAGCCCCCGCGGCTGAGCCCGAAAAGCCTGCTGCCGAGCCCGAAAAGCCTGCGGCCGAGCCCGAAAAGCCTGCGGCCGAGCCAGCCCCTGAACCAGCCAATGCCCCCCAGCCTGCCGAAGTCAAAGAAGATCCGGGACAAGTCATCGAATCTGCTCAAAAACTCCAGCAGGAAGGCCAATACGACGAAGCCCTCAGGCTGCTGCTCAATGCACAATTCAAGTCCGGTGCATTGCAGGAACTCGAAAACGCCTATCAGGAAGCCATCCGCAATCATCCGCAGCTCAATGCCCAGCCAAAACAACTTATCCCCGGTCAGGATCTGACCGGCATGAAACGACTCGGCGGCGGAAGCTCGCTCGTCTATAAATTCACCAAAGACAAGCAAACCATCGCTGCATTCAAGCCATTTCAAAAACGATTCCAGTCCAATTACCGATCCGAAATTGCGGCCTACCGACTGTGTCCGGTCATGAAATGCGCGTTCGATATCCCTGTCAACGTCCCGATCTACTTCGATTACAAGGACTTTTCGTCCCTCTATGGCCGAAACGCAGCCAATCCCAAAGAAGAATTCGCCGAAATCATCCCCACCCATCTCCCCGGAGACATCCACCGCGTCGAAGGTACATTCAAGGAATGGATCCCCGAATTCGCCGATTTTCCCATCGAATTCTCATTCATATGGAAGCCATGGCTCAACCCCGGCACGGATAAATCTGAACTTGCCAAACCCGTCAGCGATCTGCTCCCTCAAATCGCCAAAAAACACAAAGGCGGCGACAAATTTGCCGCAAAACTCGCCCCGCATGTCCAGAATCTCTCCCAATATGATCTGGCACGCCAGATTTCCAACCTCCTCGTCTTCGATTTCCTCATCAATAACTGGGATCGATTCAGCGGATCACCATCGCTGTTCGGCGTCAACTGCCAGATTGCCCACGGACGCTTCATGTCCATCGACAACGGCGCCGGTTTTGCCAAAACGCCCAACAGCAAGCCCGAAAAACACCTTCACGAAATCACGCGCTTTTCGCGCCTCACCTACACTGCCATCTCGAACTTCCAAAAAGAGCCGCTCCTGAACTATCTGTTCCCCGATGCCACCGATTTTGAAAAGGAAAAGTTCGAAACCTTCTGGCAGCAGCGACAGAAATACCTCGATTATGTAAAAAAATGTATCAACGATAATGGCGAAGCCGAAACTTTTTTCTTTGAATAGTTTGGGGATGGTGCTTTTGCCTGCGGCAATACGCACCATGGGCCGGGCTATTGCCAAAGGCAATACGCCCGGCCTTTTTTGTATCATCCATATCCATACAACCCATTAATATTTATCCACACAATTAATATATTACAGAGCTCGCCGCAAACCATCTATTTTTAATAACTGCACACCAATCGTTAATGCGACATTTACGACCTGGATTCTCGACAATAGTAACGATAATCTTTAGATTCCAATGCCGAAAATCGTTGCTTTCTTTGGTTGTCGCCTTAATTATTGTTGATAATTGACCATCATATTTATATCGTTTACGTGTGTTTTTAAACATGACGCGGCGTGATGTATCAATTAAAAAGCCCGTAGGGCTTTGGGAAAGTAGCCCCCGGTTGGCGCGCAGCGGCTACCGGGGGACAAATGAATTGCACCAAAATCAATCCTCGTAGGGGATGCCCCAGGAAATGGAAAATCGTATATTATTGTCATTATCTATGGCCAATACAATAATAAATGCGACATTCATGAATCCCAATCCGTATTTAACATTGGCACGCACGATACGAAATGCTATAATAAACGATACCAAAAGGTATAGCAGTCTGATGCTAAATCATAACAGTTTGATTATATTTATTTTTTTATAACTTTAGGAGCTTTACGATGAAATTGCCACCAAATACGACTCTTTTTTTCCGACACTCACATTTGTTCTGCAATCCCCTTTCCCTGTGCTTTGCCATTGCAGCCGCAATGAACGCATGCACGCTGAATGATTCAGGAGATCCTGGGCTCTGCGGCTACGCCTTGTCGGATGATGCTTTCGGTACCCTCGAATGCCAGTGTGCCCCCATTGAACAGGGCAATCGCGAACAGCCAATACTCGACCACTGCACCAAATTCATTCCCGCAAATTCTGTCGCCACCGGATGCACTCAAAATCACATCTGCGTATATGAATGCAGCACGGGCTATGTATTCGCCACCAATACCGCCAAATGCGTTCCCGAAAACGCGGATCAGTGCAAATCGGAAATCATATGCAAGGGCAATGACCGCTACCGATGCAGCGACAACACCCTGATCGAAACATGCCAGTTCGGATGCGATACCGAAACCGGCGCATGCCTTTCGGAAGTCTGCAGCGCGAATGAAACCAAATGTACCGGCGATACGGAAAAATCCGTCTGCATCGACAATGAATGGAAAAAGGAAGCATGCCCGGAAAACCAGATCTGCCGAAAAGGTGAATGCATCGAACAGGTCTGTCCGAAGGATGTTTTGAGATGCAATGACAGAATCATTCAAAAATGCGTCGACAATGCCTGGACCAACGAAAGAACTTGCGAATTTGGCTGTCTGAATGGTGAATGTACAGAAAATCCCTGCTCAACAGAATATATCTGCAAAGGCAAAAACAGCTATATCTGCAGCACCAATACGCTTTCAGAAATCTGTGAATACGCATGCGATTCTGACACAGGCAAATGTCTGTCTGCCAGCTGCAGCGGCTCCGAAACCAAATGTCTGGATGACGGAAAGACGAAAGCCGTATGCAAAAGTGACAGATGGCAGAATGAAGCATGCGGCGAGGACAATATTTGTCTGAACTCCGAATGCGTTCCCCTGGTTTGCGAAAAAAACGAAAAACAATGCAGCAAAGACGGAATCCCACAGAAATGTCAGAACAACACCTGGATGAATACCCAGGATACTGCATGCGAACATGCATGCAAGGACGGCCAATGCATCACCTGCGCCGATGACGGCACCTGCCGGTACCTGACCGTATCCCCCGCATACCTCGATATTCTCGAAGGGCATACGGATTCATTCACCATTTCATATGTCATTGATAATAATCCACAAACCGGCAAAAAACTCAATCTGACTGCTTCCAACAAGGATTGTATCGAAGTCCCCGCCACAATAACGACAGGCGCAGAGCCCGTTTCGGTTCAGGTCAAGGCAAAGGCAGTGACTGCCGCATGTACTTCCGATATCACGATCAGCGATGCGCTCGGCGTGGCACAGAACGTCACCATCAGCATTTCGGTTCATTTGAAGGCCGATACGAATCACAACTATATGATCGATGATTTCGATCTGAAAGACGGCAAGGATTGCCGGTACTATGCAGACTGCGATTCTGCCAAAGGCAGCGGCGACGGATTCTGCGACAGCTTTATCGGATTTAAATGCTCGAATAAATGCACTTCGGACGACCAGTGCATCAGCGATGATTATTTCTGCCGTCCGGACGGACGATGCGCCCCCAAAGTCTTCGAAACGGTCTGGCAGACGACTGAGGCCGATGAGAAAATCGTATTCCCGCTGCAAAACGCGTCAGAATGCAAAATATCGGTCGACTGGGGCGACAAATCCAACAGCTCCGTCACGACGTGCGCCAAAGATCTGCCCCACAAATATGCTGCTGTCGACCGACACCACATTAAGGTTACCGGCACCCTCGATGGCTGGTCGATGGATCATAATAAAAAACTGATGGAAATCATATCTTTCGGTCCGGTTGGGCTGGCAAGCGACGCATTCGCACAATCAACCCTTGAGAAAATATCCTCCAACGACATTCCGGATGCTACCAAACTGACGACAATGGATTTCATGTTTGCTTTTATAGGTTTTATAGAGAACACCGAAACTAACGAATATCATATTGAAAACTGGGACACATCAAACGTCACCAGTATGGGTAATATGTTTTGGGGGGCAACTGCGTTTAACCAAGACATCGGTAAATGGGACACATCAAATGTCACCAATATGGGTATAATGTTTTCGAACGCTGCTGCGTTTAACCAAAACATCGGTACATGGGACACATCAAATGTCACCAATATGAACAGCATGTTCTCTGGAGCAACTGCGTTTAACCAAAACATCGGTAAATGGGACACATCAAATGTCACCAATATGGCACAAATGTTTAATGGCGCTGCTGCGTTTAACCAAAACATCGGTAAATGGAACACATCAAATGTCACCGATATGAATTCAATGTTCTATGGAGCAACCACGTTTAACCAAAACATCGGTGCATGGGACACATCAAACGTCACCGATATGAGCTCAATGTTCTTGGAAACAACTGCATTTAATCAAAACATCGATGCATGGGATACATCCAACGTCACCCATATGAGTTTAATGTTCTCGGGAGCTACTGCGTTTAACCAGAACATCGGCTCATGGAACACATCAAACGTCACCGATATGAGCTCAATGTTCTATAAAGCAGCAGTATTTAATCGAGACATTTCAAGCTGGGATGTACGAAAAGTTACTAACATGCAGAACATGTTCCACAGCGCAACTAAATTTAATCAATTACTGACATCCTGGGTACTGAAAAAAATCGATTCATTTCAGGGGCTGTTTCATATCTTTGAATCCTCCGGAATGACAAAGAAAACATACTGCACCATACTCAATGAGGGAGATCCGAAGTGGAAAGAACAGAAGGATAAATTAGGTCTCGACTACACATGTGAATAATCCCAATCGCCGCCTCCGGGCGGTGAAATAGTTTATACACGGTCACAAAGCCATCGTCCCCCACTCCAGTACTCGCTTTTTCATGCCCCCGATGTCCAGCACGCCGAGGGCAAATCCCTTGCGCACCAGTTCGTCCGGAATATATTCATCGTACTTCTCAAAAACGGGGATTTCTTTCGGATAGACGAGTTCCAGCGGTTCGAAGTCTTTGGCAGCCTCTTCGGCTGCAATTCGATAAAACTCCGCTTCGCTGACCTGCATCGTAAACTGCATA
>JAFRYG010000159.1 GCA_017441205.1 Pseudomonadota bacterium | reverse complement strand
CAACTTCCAACTTCCAACTTCCAGCTAAACACAAAGCTCCAAGCTCCAAGCTCACTCAAAGGAGATCAAACATGGGCGACAAATCACTCGAAGAATTGAATGAACAAATCGATGCCATCAAAGCCAAACTGCAGCTCCAGATCTCGGAACTGGTCGATATCATCTGCAACGATTTGCCGGAATATGCCTTAAAAAATATCCGGCGCGCATTCATCGAAGACGTCGATTTTGCGGAACAGAAATCCGATGCGGAACTCGCCGAATTCAAAGCCAGAGTCGGCGAATTCGGCAAAAAGCTCTCGCAGGATGTCCGCACAAGCCTGCTCGAAGATATGGATGCCTGGTGGGGAAATCAGGTATCGATCGAAGGCGCCGGAAAAACGCTGGACGGAAATCCGGTCATTCATCAGAAATTATCGGTCATTTCGGAGCGGATTAAAGCATTCCTCGAAGCCGAACATCTGCAGAAAATCGATATCGAATATCACACGCCCGCGCGTTTCATCGATGGCAAGTATCCACCGGGAATGATCGAAAAATACTGGTCGCAGCTGGCCATCCTTCGCACTGCCGAAGAAGAGCGTTCGATCCTCGATCGCGAGGCCCGCAAAGCACGACTCGCTCAACGCTGGGACAGCATCTGAGTTGTGAGTTATGAGTTGTGAGTTGTGAGTTATGCAATCACAAAGGTCCTCGCTAAAGAATTGAGCAAATGACGAGGAATAGTTATGAGTTATGAGTTATGAGTTATGAGTTATGCAATTACAAAGGTCCTTGCTAAAGAATTGAGCAAATGACGAGGAATAGTTATGAGTTATGAGTTGTGAGTTGTGAGTTATGCAATTACAAAGGTCCTTGCTAAAGAATTGAGCAAATAAGGTACCAACTCCCAACTCCCAACTTCCAACTCCCAACTCACCCCCTCTTCTCCATAAAGATTCGGAGCGGTTTGCTGACGCGCGCAGACCATGCATCTTCGTTATGGGGGGCTCCGGGAATATGCTGATAGAACATATCGACGCTCTGGCGATAGCCGATTTCAGCCAGAGCCGACACAAAATCGAATGTATAGCAGCAGTTGTCGTAGGCGCTTGCCCAATCGGATTCATCCCGGATGGCGGCCTTGCGATCGAGAATATCCGGCATTCCCTCCGTCGGGAAGGAACCGCCGTGATCGATATATAAAAAGGTGTTCTGATGACCGGCCTTTTCGTAATAATCGCGAATCAGCGTACCGTTGTCGCGGCCCAGGCGACCCCAGGCTGTCGTCGGAGAAAGCGCGAAGACTGAATCGTACCTCCCGGGATAGCAGTTCGAGATATACAGACTGATGAGCCCTCCCAGCGAAGACCCCATCAGACCGGCCCGAGCTGTCGTCCGAAAATGACTCTCGATGAAGGGACGGACGGTTTCTTCTACAAAAGCTGCATATTTATGTCCGAGCGTCGCATAATAGCCGCCGTCGGTATAAACATCATCGGCATGGGTATATTCACTCATGCGATCCGGGCTGTTCCAGATGCCGACGATGAGAAAATTACCGCCGATTTCCCGCATTCTTTCGCACAGTTTCCAGCCGCCGCAAATGCTGTCCTTCGAAAACAGATTCTGTCCATCGTGCGCATAAAGTACATCGTAAGGACCGTCATTGGGCGGCACCAGAACGTGAATGGGCCTGGACTTGAGCCCCTGAGGACTCGTAAAGTCGTTCCAGCGCATCAGATACTGGCGTCTGGAAGGACGCTTCAGGAATGAACAGGAATCTTCGAAATCATCACAAAAACAAAGCGACAGCGGATCGGAAATGGACTCCCCGTTCGGCAGAAAATACAGATACCGAAGCTTCTGGCCGATGGATTTGGGAATCTTCAGTTCAGCAACCCACAAATGATGGCCGATATTCGTCATCGGAAACGGATTCCAGTCGTTGAAATCCCCCGCGACGGCCCAGCCTTCGCGATTGCTTTGCAAAAGAAAGATGACGGTTCCCCGCGACGTCCAGACCGGAAATCCGCCGCTGTAGGATATTTGCCGAACGACAGAATTGATGCCCACCTGTTTGGCCATCAATGCCCGAATCAGTGCTTCATCGGGAGTCATCTCCGGACGGCCATGGTGCCTGGAGTGACTGGATTGTGTCGTATGGCGGTCAGTATGCAATTTCGACAACATGGAAAGACAATGAATAAACTGAAACACAAAGTGCGGTGCCGTTCGATATCCCAAACGCGCATCCGCGCGCGCTCTCTATCATAACTGATCCCGGCAATAAAACGGAATTTTGAACATTGCGCTTCGGATGTAATGCACCAGCAGGGCATGGCTGATTTTATTATGCATTACGAACCAATAATGTACAGACGTGCGGCCCGCACGTCTCTATCCATTTCGCATTAAGCATTACGAATTACGAATTACGAATTACGAATTATGCATTCCGAATTCCCAACCGCCCCACGGATTTCGTGACAATCGAAAGGGTTTTCAGTATAAGCGCGGCATTTGCGGCACACGCCGCAGTTCGAATAAATACTTTCTCATTCGATGCCGGCATTTCGGCATCCTTCACATTATCAAGCCATGTCCGTACAAAACTTTAAAACAGATATTCTCGAAGCCATTGCTTCTGCCTGCAGGGAACTTGGTGCAGATGTGGATGCATCCCAGATCGCACTCAATCCGGTCCCCGAAAACCAGTTCGGTGATATCGCAATGACCTGCTTTACGCTGCGCGGCAAGCTGTCCGCCCTGGATCCCAAAGCCCTGAACAACCCGGCTGCAATTTCCCAGGCACTGGCCGAAAAGCTCTCCGCATCTCCGCTCTTTGAAGGTGTAAAAGCATGCGGTCCCTACCTGAATATGGCCTACAATACGTCGAATCTGGCGCAGATCGTCGTCGGCGAAATCCTCCAAAAAGGCGATCATTTTGGCGATGCCGAAAAGAAAAACAAAAAGGTCGTCATTGAGTTTTCCGGTCCGAACACCAACAAACCCCAGCATCTTGGCCACCTGCGCAATAACGTCATCGGCGAGTCGATGTCGCGCCTCCTGGCAAAATCCGGTTACGATGTCACCAAGGTCAATATCATTAACGACCGCGGCGTCCATATCTGCAAATCGATGCTCGTCTATATGAAATACGGCGACGGCATTACGCCCGAATCCGCAGGCAAAAAGGGCGATCACCTGGTAGGCGATTTCTACGTCCGGTTCGAAAAGGAATTCCAGGCCGAATATAAAGAATGGCTCGAATCCGAAGAGGGTCAGCAGGCATTCGAGGAATACAAATCGTCGGATGCCGGCAAAAAAGCCCAAAAAGCCATCGATGATTACGCCAAAATTCCCGAAGAAAAGCGAAAGGGCAAAGCCCCCGCAGATCTTTTTGCGTCCTTCAAAGCCGACACAAAGGACAAATATTTCAACACCAAAAGCAAGCTCGGCGCCGAAGCCACCGATCTCCTCGTCCGCTGGGAAGCCGGCGATCCCGAAGTGCGCCGCATCTGGAAACTCCTCAACACCTGGGTCATCGACGGATTCCTCGATACCTACAAAACCCTCGGCATCGAATTCGACAAACTCTACTACGAAAGCAATACCTATAAACTCGGCAAGGATATCATCGAGGATGGTCTCAAACGCGGTATCTTCCACCATCTCCCCGACAATGCGACGGCTTTCGATCTGAGCAGAATCGGCCTGAGCGGCGAAAAAATCGTCCTGCGTTCAAACGGCACCAGCGTCTACATCACGCAGGATATCGGCACGGCCATCGAACGCTACAAGGATTACGCCTACGACAAGATGATCTACGTCGTTGCCGACGAGCAGAACCATCATTTCCGCGTCCTGTTCGGTATTCTCGGCGAGCTGCGCCCGGAACTCGCCGGCCGCTTCGAACACCTGTCATACGGCATGGTCACGCTCCCCAACGGACGCATGAAAAGCCGGGAAGGAACGGTCGTCGATACCGATGATCTCATCGAAGAAATGGCGCGTCTCGTCCGCGAAGTCATGGACAACAAATCCGACCGCGAACACTACGCCGACGCCGACGAAGCCGAATTCTCACGGCGCGCCATGGTGATTGCCCTGGCTGCACTCAAATATTTCCTGCTCAACATTACGCCGACGAGCTGGATGGAATTCAACCCCGAAAAATCGCTCGACCTGCAGGGACGCACCGGCGCCTACTGCCTGATGAATTACGCCCGCACGCGTTCCATCCTGCGCAAAGCCGGCTATACCCATCAGGACAGCGTCGATCCCGCCGTACTCGCTGCACTGCGCACGCCCGAAGAAAAAAAGGTGCTCATGACCCTCATGCAGTGCCCGGACATCATCAAATGGGCCACGGAATCGAGCGATCCCGCAAAAATCGCAGAATACCTGTTCAACCTCTGCAAATCGTTCGCGTTCATCTTTACCGACAAAGCCGGCCATCCGATCCTGACCTGCGAAGATCCCGCTCTCAGAGCCGCACGTCTGGCCCTCGTGGATGCACTCGGAACGGTTCTGCGCATGGGGCTGGGACTTCTGGGCATCGAAACCCTCGAAGAAATGTAATTTTTGGTTTGTGTTGTGCCGCCCTATGCGCCCACGGCGCATACGGGCCGGCTGGCCGGACTATACGCCTGCAGCGTATACGTCCGGCCTTTTTTTTGGGGGGATATGCGCCCTCCGGGGCGTGCTTAATTTTATTGGGTACAGACGTGCGGCCCGCACGTCTCTAACCATACGCATTATTGGGTACAGACGTGCGGCTCGCACGTCTCTAACCATACGCATTAAGCATTATGAATTAAGCATAAATGCTTTGACGAAATCGTCATAACAGCATAAAGTGCCGCGCGTCCTAGTGAGCTGAAAAAAAACAGCTCTTTTCTGTCTGGTGATGATGCCATTCGGTGTTTAGCCGGATTTTGGGATGGATACTGCGTTTTAAGGCATTTCTGATTCCCGAATTCTCACTGTATTGTCAGCATCGCCGTTTGTTACCCCAGGAGATTGAGCATGGCTAAGACTCTTTTTGATTCCAGTGATATCCGTAATATTGCGCTCGTTGGTCATGGTGCCAGCGGCAAGACGACGCTCGGCGAAGCAATTCTGCTCAAAACCGGCGTTACAACCCGTTTTGGTTCAACCGTAGCAGGCACTTCGACTTTTGACTTCGAACCCGAAGAAGTCAAACGCGGCGGCTCCAATGCGACAGCCTTTGCATGGTGCGAATATGCTGGCAAAAAAGTCAATATCATCGACACTCCGGGTGATGGCAACTTCATCTACGATTCCTTCACAGCTATGCGCGGCGCCGATTTGGCCGTCATCGTCATCAGCGCTCCCGACAGCGTCGAAGTCCAGACGGAACGCGCCTTCCACGAAGCATGCGAACTCGGCCTGGCCAAGATGATCGTCATCAACAAAATGGATAAGGAACGCGCCAATCCGGCACAGTGCCTCGCCGATATCAAAGAAGAACTCGAAATCACGCCCGTTCAGCTCCACATCCCCATGGGCGCAGCCGAAAACTTCAAAGGCATCGTTTCCGTTCTCGATAACAAAGCCTATGTCTTCGACGGCAATTCCGGCAAATTCAAAGCCCAGGATATCCCCGCCGAATACGCAGATGCCGTCCAGGAAGCCTGGGAAGCCATTATGGAAGCCGTCGCCGAAACCGATGACGACCTCATGATGGAATACCTCGATACCATGGAACTGTCACACGAACAGTGCATCAATGCCATGCCGGCCGCCATTCAGAGCGGCAAACTCGTTCCGGTGCTCTACACCTCCGCACTGAACCTCGTCGGCATCGAGCAGTTCCTCGATATGGTCACCAAATACGGCCCCAATCCCTCGCAGCGTTCCGAAGTCGCCATCATCCGCGGCGACAAGGAAGAAATGCTCAAAGGTACGGCTGATGGCCCCTTCGCAGCCCTCGTCATTCGTTCGTTCATCGATGAATTCTCGGGCAAACAGAACATCTTCCGCATTCTGTCCGGCAAAGTTCCTGCCGACAACAATGCCACCAACGTCCGCACCGGCGACGTCGAACGCCTCGGCACTCTCTATGCCCTGCGCGGCAACAACCGCGACGCCATCGAACAGGGCGTCTTCGGCGATATCATTGCCGTCGCAAAACTCAAAGACACCAAGACCAACGACACGCTGGCCGCAAATGCCGATTTCAAATTCAAAGCCATCGAATATCCTGCACCCATGATGTCCTTCAACATCGTCTGCAAGAACAAAGGCGAAGAAGATAAACTCGGCGTAGCCGTCGATAAACTCATCGACGAAGATCCCACCCTCTCCAAGGGTTACGATGATCTCGGCCGCGCCCTCACCCTCAAAGGTATGGGACAGCAGCACCTCGAAATGGCCATCGACAAGATGAAACGTAAATTCAAACTCGAGGTCACCAGCTCGCTGCCGCTCGTTGCCTATCGCGAAACACTCAAAAAACGCGTTCAGAACATCGAAGGCAAACACAAGAAACAGTCCGGTGGTGCCGGCCAGTTCGGTGTCTGCTACATCAATGCTTCACCGCTCAATCGCGGCGAAGGCTTCAAGTTCGTCGACATGATCGTCGGTGGTGCCATTCCCCGTCAGTTCATTCCTGCCGTCGAAAAAGGTATCGTCATGCGTATGGAATCCGGCCCCCTCGCCGGCTATCCCGTCACTGACCTCCAGGTCGAACTCATCGATGGTAAATATCACCCCGTAGACTCCAAGGAAGTCGCCTTCCAGATGGCAGGCAGAAAAGCCATCCTCGCATGCCTCGCTCAGGGCGGCGTCAAGCTCCTCGAACCCGTCTATAAAATGGATATCACCATCCCGACCGAATCCGTCGGTGACATCATGGGCGATATCAACTCTCGCCGCGGCCGCGTTCTCGGCATGGATCCCGAACACAAGAAGACCGTCATCCACGCCATCTGCCCGCTCGCCGAAATCCAGCGCTATGCACCCGATCTTCGCGCCATGACCTCCGGCCAGGGTATCTTCACGATGGAATTCGAAGGCTACGAAGATGTTCCCGCCAACCTCGAAGCCAAGATCGTCAAGGAATCCCCGTTCGGTGGTGCCAAAGAAGAAGACGACGAATAATATATTCTACAGAGACGTTTCGACGAAACGTCTCTGCCATGTTTTGGAGACGTCCTTCGGGGCGTCTTTTTTTGTTTTTGTGCGCGCCTATGCCTGCGGCATACGGCTCGCTTTGCGGCCGGCTATCGCGATGCGCGATACGCCGGCCATTTTCCTTTTTTAAGGCTCTGTCTAACCACCGTAGATATACCGTAATTACATGGTTGTTCAAAGGAAGCCCATAGGGCTTCACGCTTAATAGCCCCCGGTTGGAGCGTAGCGACTACCGGGGGATTAAAAGAATTTCATTCAAAATATCCCCGTAGGGGATGCCCTGCGAACCAAATATTCACGATCGTTAAATATAGCCTTTTTTAGTACATTTCAATTCGCAGCGTTTTCTGTTTTTGTAACTTCCTCTTTGAGCAATTCCTGAATCTCGTCGGAGCATTCCTCTGCATAAGCAGGTACGGATTTACCCTTGTTATCTTTGGCGTTGACGTCCGCGTCTTTGGCTAAAAGCTGTTCGATGAGTCGTCTGTTGCACCTTGGGGCCGCATACATGAGAACGGTTTTGTCATCATTGTCTTTGGCATTAACGTCTGCACCTTTGTCTATGAGCATTTGGATAATGTCTTCGCTGCAATCGGCTGCATAAACGAGTACTGATTCGCCGTCATTGTTTTTGGCATTCACATCTGCGCCTTTGTCGATGAGCTGTTTGATGAGTTTTTCATTGCACGCAGCAGTCGCATAAGCGAGTACAGATTTGCCTTTATTGTTTTTGGCATGAACGTCCGCGCCTTTGTGTATGAGCAATTTGATAATATCTTCATTGCAATTTGCTGCATAAGCAAGAACGGATTTACCCTTGTTATCTTTGGCATTCGCATCCGCGCCTTTGTGTATAAGCTGTTTGATGTATTTATCATTGCCCATATCGAGCGCATACATAAGAAATGTTTTGCCATCTTTGTTGCGATTATGGACATCCACGTTTTTAATCAGATAGGAGATAATATCGATATTGCAGTCATTTCCATCATTACAGGAACAATAAGAGTTTAATCCATCATCTAAATCAATCACATGGTTCAGAATCGTTTTGCCAGAATTATCGCTCAGATTAAGGTCCGCGCCGTTTTTTACAAATTGAATAATTTTATCCACATTGATGCAGTCGTATGGTCCGAAATCAGAGCCCTCAAAATCAATACCATTCTTCATCATCGGTGTTTTGCCTTCATCATCCTGAGTGTTGATATCTGCACCGACACGGATAAAATTGTCGATATCCTTTTTTTGCCAATTTCTTTGGTTAAACGCAGTGCGCCCCTCACCGCATATTTTTTCGTTGATAATGGCTGCAATCTTATGTTTTTGAGCATCCGTATCCACTTTCGGTACCCCGAGAATGCACATATAGCCGTCTTTCAAATCAAGTCCAAGATCAATCATAAGAGGCAATAATTCTCTATCTGCATAATAAGTATGGCAATAGAAACCAAGACCAGCATCGACCGGATCATAAATCTCCCACTTTCTGCAGAGCTCATCACGATCAAATACAGCTTTTTTATATGCTTCAAGTGCACGCTGAATCGTCATTTCGGACAAGTTTTTATGCAATTGATTTTTAAAGATTAAATCATAATCTTCTTCTTCACATCCTTCGCGAATGCATTCTGTGAACAAATTATCGCCTTTGTTGGTCGTAGCATAAATGTCTGCGCCCACTTTCTTATAAAGATTAAAGCACTCTTTATCGAATCGAATCGGATAACTCGTTTCATCATAAAAACAGCTAAAAATGGGGGTATAACCATCCTCATTGCGTGCATTGACATCAATACCGGCTTTGATCAGCTTCTCAATCCGTGATTTACTAAATTGTAAAGATTTATCATAGCAATCGATATCTTTATTATCTTTTTTACCGCATTTCAGTGTTCTATGAAGCAGTGTACTGCCATGCTTGTCATGGACATTGACATCTGCTCCTAGTTCAAGATAGTTATCCAGTATTTTTTCTTCATCTCCATCGCGATACTCACTCCAACTGTCCCCAGATTGTATGCATTCCTGTTTATATCTTGCAAACCATGCGGGCTCTTTTCGATGGTTTCTCGTGTTGATATTAAAACCCGATTGCACAAGCAATTTCCATGAATCTTCAGGAGCAAACAGGTAATGCACAACGGTATTGCCATGTTTATCTCTGGCATTGACATCGGCACCGGCTTTGATATAGGCCGAAAGTAGATCTGTATTTTTCAGATCGACAAAGAACAAAGGCGTTTGGCCTTCGTCGTTTTGGGCGTTGATATCCAAATTGTAATTTAACATCATCCCACGCATTTCGGGATTAAACGTTTTCGAGTGCAGCAGACTGTTGCCGTGTTTGTCTGTCACTTTGATATCTGCGCCGTGGTCGATATACCATTTTAAAGCATCCGCACTTTCTGCAAAGAAAATCGGCGTCTGACCATCATCGTTTTGCGCATGGATATCCAGCCCCTGCCCATGCAGAAATGACAAAACTTCTGCATTTAAAGCGGCATGAAGCAAAGTATGATGATGGTTGTCCATGGCTTTGATGTCTGCGCCATTCTCTATCAGCAATTTAAATGCATCTATGCTTCGGGCATAAAAAATGGGCGTGCGTCCTTCCTTGTTTTTCTGATGAACATCTGCACCGTTTTGGATAAGTACTTTTGCAATTTCGATATCGTTCGCGTAATTGTGAAGCGTCGTATTGCCATCGGAATTGATTACTTTATTCGTATCCTGCCCCGATAGAATCAATTCGCGGCGAAGTGAATCCTCGATGCCGTAAAATGCGCACTTGCCATCCTTATTTTTCAGCGTCCAATCGGCTCCTTTATCAATGAGCGCTTTGACAATTGTCGGGTTACAGCCATACCGATGCATCAACGTATTGCCGTCTTCATCTGCTTTATTGATATCAATCGTTTCTGACCGTATTAAATCCGGAAGTAATTCTTCATTATTTTCATCAAATTCAAAAGAATTTGTGATCTCATAACCGGCCTTTTGGTTTTGTTCAGTATATTTCAGCTCTTTTTCATTCTTCATTCGATAGTTATCCGGTAATTTATGAGCTTTTAGCCAATCTGCATCCTCTTTTTCCGATTTAAGTATCCTCAAAGAGATATACTCATTCCCTAGACACCAGTCTGGTTCATCTGCTGCAGTATATGTTTCACGATTGACATACGCATCTACACATTGATTGACTTTTTTTTGCCATATTTTAAACCTTGCATCAAAAGCAGCCTGGTTGTTCTCAAAAAATCGATTCAGATAGGTTCCGTTTTTAACTAGTTCTTCAACACCGTCGCACGGCTCAGCCGAATTGCACTCATCCGCTTTTGGATCTGCAAAGCATGGATAACACTTGACGATTTCTTCAAAAATTGCATCCCTGTCGTCAGTCACCTCAGTTTCTGCGTTGGCAGGGCCGGGCTCCGCCAGGGACTGCTGTGCATCCACCAATGACTGCTGCACATTCCGGGCACTACAACCGGCATTAAAGGCCGCCATGCCCATGCACAACAAGAAAGAAGAGAACCGGGTTATCCCTAAAAAATGAGAGCGTTTCGGAAACAGAATTCCTTTGGAATGCGACATGATTTGCTCCGGTTTGGATATGGAACACGCACACTTGTATAACTTACAAGACAGCCATGCTTACTATAACAATTACCCAATGATACATCATTATGATTCCGCGAAATCACCATGAATCTTTGGTTCTTATTAACCAGCATAGATATATAACGCCAAACTCTTCACGAATGCTGAAAAATCGCCCCGAAGGGGCGACACTGCAAAGCCCCCAAATAGATCTGCACGCGTATTTGCCGCAGGCGAATAGCGGGCAGCAAAGCGGCCGTATTGCCCGCAATAGGCCGCACACACAAACCGCAAAACCTCGCAGAGACGTTTCCTAAACATCTCTGTGTGGGGATTGAATGCCCTTCAAATGTCTTCTTTTTTGTGCGCGCCTATGCCTGCGGCATACGGCTCGCTTTGCGGCAGGCTATCGCGATGCGCGATACGCCGGCCGTTACTATTTTACGTTTCTTTCTTTCGATACCGTGTGTTTTTGCCCATACCCAGACGAACGAGAAGGCCCCGACTGACGAGCGCACGCAGGGCGTTAATCACCGACGTCTGAGAAACATGCAAAGCATCTTCAATATCCTTTCGAGACAGAATCTCGTGCGTCTGGAATAGCACGAGGATGCTTTCCTCCATGTTTGATGCGGATGTCGGCTGTGAAGATGTTCGCTGCAGCGATGGGGAATGATGTCCAAAGTGCAGGTTTGGCAGCGTGATTTTGAAAGCATTGGAGGATATGTCGATCTTAGGCTTGTCGTGGGCATCCGCATAACATTCGCGAATCTTCATAATACCCGTGCCATAAGCTTCGATGAGGTGAAGGCGGTAGAATACTTCGGCGAGGTTGTGGTTGCGCAGTACGGAAACTCCCAAACTGATGTCGTCGGGTTGGATGCCGGTGGGAAGGCCGCCGAGCGACACGAACTCCATGCGGTCGTCAAAGATGGAAATCAGCGTGGATCCCGCGATAGCATATTTTCGATGTACAATACAATTGAGCAGGCTTTCGCGTATCGCCTCAACGGGATAATCCCGTTCATCGACGCGCTCAAGCCCCACAAATGTTGAATGTATTCGATTATATCGATCGATAAAATTATAGCATGTTTCGAGTTGTGCGAATAACGACCCCTTTGCCTCGGTCCGATCGCGAAATACAGTGCGCGTACTGCCATCAAAGAAAGCCAGTTTAATGGAATGACTGCATTGATCCGACAAAAGCCATCCCAGATTCGTGAACAAGCCATCATCATTGATAAGCTTGAGGGAGCGTTTCTGGGCATTTCCAAAGGCGAGTTTCTTTTTTCGAAAATACGCATCTGCCGCACGGAACGTCAATTCCTGCTCAATCGACACGGCTTCCTCGTAGCGCTCACCGGCTGTTTCCCGAATCATCTGCAAAATCGCCGTCTCCGAAGCAGGGACAGAGGATGGGCCTTGCCGGACATATACCCCCTCCGGCCGTATGCCCTTACAGGCCAGATAATACGGCCTCGCCGTTCCTCGCTGTACGGTCAGTTCGACGACGCATTTCCCCTCGATTTCTATCGTTTGACAACGCGTAAACAAAGTCACGTCCGGGCGAATGGCATCGCGAATGGCATTCATCATGCGCAGCATTGTGTCGTCTGGGTCACGAACGCCGCACACCGTGCCGTCATCCTCTATGCCGATTAAAAGCCGTCCGCCTTGGGTATTGGCAAAGGCAAGCACCGTATAGCGGATGTCGTCGATATACTCTCTTTTATATTCAAGACATGTATTTTCCTGATTCATAAGGCCTCCGTACAGATGGATGCGATTCTAACACCATTCTAACACCATTCTAATAACGGTTGTAAGAATTGTGTCAGAATTGTGTTAGAACGAAGGCGTACAAAAGTCAAAGGAAAAGGGCGATTCGAAGGATGCTGCATGGCATGTGTTTTCGTTTGGGGCGCGCCTATGCCTGCGGCATACGGCTCACTTTGCGGCCGGCTATCGCGATGTGCAATACGCCGGCTTATGGCCATGGCTGCGGACCTGCCTGCTCGACGCTTGGTGAGATAGGAATGGTCTGCAATGATTTTGGTGGTGAATATTATTCACATCCTGCCGTCTGCACACAGGTAGGTTCCAACAAGATCCTCGTGGATTCTTCAACCTCGACGAATGACTATACGGAATGCGCGAATGGCTGTAATGCTGCCGGTACGGGATGTGCCAGCGGTGGTCAGACCTTGAGGTATCCCTGTTTTGGTAGACACCAATAGTTTAGATTAGTGCAGCTTGGTAATCAAGCATAGCCTCGTGTGGGGTTCGATATGCTAAACGAGCCTGCACACGTTTAGTCCTGTAATACTCAATATAATCCTTAATTT
>JAFRYG010000158.1 GCA_017441205.1 Pseudomonadota bacterium | reverse complement strand
CAGTGTCGTATGGGCAAAAGTGAAGAACAGGTGAACAATCTATGTGACGAGATCCAAGTCTCAAGCGGGCGTCGTTCTACCTGTTCTTCATTCCGTGCTAGCTAAACACGAAATACATTGTCAACACCTAAACCATACAAGTGGGTGATATCGTTTTATTTGGACGTTACCCTCAGTCTGACGATGAAACCACAGAACCTATTCAATGGCGTATACTTGAAATTGATAATGTAAATCACAAGATGCTGCTCCTTTCCGAGTATGTGCTTGATAGCCAACAATATCATGATACATCCATTACCTGGGCTGATAGCTCATTGCGAACATGGCTGAACAACGACTTTATGACAGCGGCATTCACCGCAACCGAACAGGCAAAGATTCTGACTACATCACTAACTAACCCGGATAATCCATTTTCTGGCACTTCTGGCGGCATTGATACGAACGACAAGGTTTTCCTGCTCGCCTTATCTGATGTTTTCGGCGAAAATTCGCATTACATTGATGGGTATTGGTATTTTAACAATAATAAAGATCGTAAGGCGATGGCGACATTTTATGCTGTAATCAAGGGAGTTAATGCTTATAATTTTGGAACTTCCAGTTCATGTAGTACAACTAATTTTGAAATAAACAAATGCTCAGCTCTCTGGTGGCTTCGATCACCGGGTCTCAGTGCTGGCAAAGCCGCCTGCGTTCGAAACGACGGCTATGTCAGCGGCGATGGCTGTGCTATCTTCTATTCGCTCGCTGGTGTTCGACCCGCCTTGTGGGTAAACTACTAATTTCGCGGTGCTTCACTCGCCGAGAGACATTCGATCGAATGTCTTTATCGGCTCGCTACACCATGCGTATAGGGGTTGCTCGCTTGCGGGCGACCACATGAGGTCGCCTCTACGCCGCCATGACACGCGTTTTGGGACGAGTGGCGATGTGGGCATGTATCGCGGTGCCTACTTGCGTTTGCCCCTTTATATTGCTACAATATCAAGAGTTCATGCGCACGCTGACGCATGGCTTTTTTGCAGGAGGTTTGCAATGGAAGCGGGAATGCCCAAAATGTCTTTTTCGGAATTATCTGAAAATGTTGCCGCACTGCCTTACCATGACCTTGTCAGGCTTATGGAGGTCATTGTAGTATGAGGGACGATCGCGTCATTGGGTAATCGTATTTTCTTTGATACAAATCCAATTATATATTATCTGGAAACACATACAGATTATTCTGATATCGTTCTCAATTTTATTATTAAGCAAAAAGCTTTAGGCGCTGAATTCTATACTTCAACTATAACCAATGCAGAGTATCTGTACAAACCATTTCGTGAACAAAGACTGGATTTGGTGAGATTCTATAGTGATTTCCTGAATATTTATGATTTCAAGGTGTCGTCAATTACCGAATCCATTGCGTTGAAATCAGCACAGTTACGTTCAAAATATAGTGCTTTGAAGCTTCCGGAAGCGCTTCAACTAGCAGCAGCCATCGAATGCCAATGTAATACATTGTTAACAAATGATGAGCGGCTTTCACAAGTTGTAGAAGCCAATGTTCTTTGTTTGGATCGTTTGATGAATAAGTCATAAAGCATCATGCCGCCCGCGTATCGCAGATAGCGACCATCGGGCGGCGGCGTATCGCGGCGCCCCCTATTCACCAAATCCCCTTTCCCCGTTGAGACAAGGGGACTTGTGGTGGCCACCACTGGCCGCGAATTATTGTACAGACGCTCCGCGACACGTCTCTATGCACTAACCCCCAACCACTAATCCATGATCAGTCATACTTGTAATAACGAATAATGGCGTCTCAATGCCACGTTTTCTGGCCTCTGCCATCTGAAGGCGAATATGCCAATCCAACACAAAAGGCTTGTCTTCGAACAGCATTTCGGCAATCAATTGTCTGCGCCACTTGCCGCAAATCGGGGCTTTCGCGGAATTCGTAAATATAAAATTATCGGCGCGACATCCGCTCGCACATAAACTGACGAATGGACATTCCCGGCACATTTTTAGATCCGATGCCAGCACAGCTGTCTTGCGTCTGCGCTCCATTACCGTTTTTATACCCTCAGATATATGACCGAAGCATTCTACAAGTTTAAAACAAGAGAATATCGATCCATCGCTTCGAATATATATATTTTCATTTTCAACACACTGACAGCCCTTTCGGCGGTTGGTCAGCGACGATAATTCCGGTGCAGGAACCGTTACACCGCCCTCAAAAGTAATGGCGTCCATGGTTTCTTCCATACACTGAACATTATCAAAAGTATGTTCACCATTTTCGCGGCCGCAGGGATAGAGAATACCCAGCGTTATCTTGAGTTCCGAAGGAAGCGCACGCCGAAAATCAGCAAAAGCATCGATATTGGCCTGGGCATCAGGCGCGCTGATCATCACATCCAGATTGGGCAGCGCACCCTTTTCATGGAGCTTATGAATAACGGCGATTGCATCATCATAGCAGTCACGGCCCGACAGACGGTTACATACTTCCCGATCGGAACCGGATATACTCATCTGAACTCTCAGACCGTTTTGTATATATTGAGCGACTTTATCCAATAATTCATTGTTATTTTTCAATAACAATAAATTGCTCAGTATTCCAACGGGTACATGAGAATGACTGGCTGCATAATCAATGGCATCAAATATCCATGGTACGATGAAGGGTTCGCCCCCCGTAAACGAAAATTGTATATTGGGATCGAGCGCGCTGGCTTCATCAATGACCTGTTTCACCTGTTCAAGCGTGAGCTCTTCGGGGCGCGCAGCCCCCGAACATGCACTGCAATAGGCACAGCGCAGATTACACGCATTCGTCACCTGAAACTGCAGCAGATGGCGCTGCGGCCGATAGGGGCGCGGCGCACCGAAAAAGCCATGTTTGTCCAGGCGTACGCGAAGCACAGGATCTAATTTTTTGGCTTCATTGGTATGCGCGAGATGCTCCCGAAAAGATTCCATCTCATCGGGCATGATGGCACAATACGTCCCCAATGACGGCGAAACCACGAGTCCGCCGCCATGGGTCGGCAATATAATACAGTCCGAAGGAAGCTTCATTATGACTTCTTATCTGGATCCGGTTCAGGACCTGGTTCTTTCTTTCGGCTCAATCGGGCTCATACGGCTCTTCACCGGACATTATTTCCATATCGCAGACGGCAGAATCATTGGATATTTCTATGCATTCTTCATGTTTTTTGCATTCTTTGGAGATTGCCCAGAATCCATCACTGCAGGCATAGACATTGTTATTCTCGCATTTCATCTGCCCTGCTTCGCACTCATTCATGGGTGGGGCAACGCCACTAATATCCGATACATCGCAATGCGCAGATGTATTCGATTCTTCAATACAGTCTTCAGCATCTGCACATATTTCAGAAACTGCCCAGGATCCATCCTTGCAAATCATGGCCTTATTGCCATCACATCTCATCGCACCAGAGTCACACTCATCGGTGGGTGGTTCTGCATCTCCGCCCAAAACCTCGACTTCACAATACGCCGATGTATTCGATGATTCGACGCAAACTGCACCATCAATACATTTTTTGGCAACTTCCCAGAATCCATCCTTGCAAATCATGGCCTTATTGCCATCACATCTCATCTCACCAGGGTCGCATTCAAATGGTGGTGCTTCTCCGCCCACCACTTCGACTTCACAATACGCCGATGTGTTCGATGATTCGACGCAAACTGCACCATCAGTACATTTTTCGGCAACTTCCCAGCGTCCGTTTTTCTCATCACAGCGATAAACGTTATTGTCCTCGCACATCATCTCGCCGGGCTTGCTGCAGTCATCTCTACCATCATACGGCAAAACACCACCCAAATCATTCGCCTCACAATAAGCAGATGTATTCGATGCTTCGATACATGTCGCATTCTTGCAGGTTTCGGCAACTTCCCAGTAACCATCAGTGCATTCCATCACTGAGTCCCCATCGCACTTCATTTCACCGGAATGGCATTCTGCAGGTGGCATATCGCCTGAAATTACATCCACATTACAGGAAGCTGTTTTATTATCATGTTCAATGCACACACTGTCATCACTGCATACCTCGCTGACTTTCCACTCGCCATATGCCTGGCACGTCATGACCTTGCCGCCATCGCATTTCTGCGCGCCGGGTTCGCACGAATTCTCTTCGCAGGCACTAAAGGCCGCCATCGAAATCACTGCCGCAGACGCAGCAATGACTTTGCGGGCTGTTCGCATAAAGGGCGATTTGCGTTCAGTTTTATAAATGACAAACGTTGACTTGACGATTCGAATCGAGGACTCGCCAATCCACAGGATGTCATTTTCGCAGATGCGAATGGATTTTCCCGAACGAAGCTGCAGCTTGCGGCCACCGCGTTCGAGCGCAACGGAAATTTCAGCCGTCTTCAGAACGACGAGTTCATCATGTTCATCCAGCTCAAGACTGGCTGCCGCCAAATCCGCTGAAGCAACACCGGTTTCGCAAAGCATAAGCCTGGATTCATGCGTTACCGGAAGACACTCGACGGGCGATTGTCCGTTGACCGATATGATGGTTTTACAGCTTAACATGATGACACTCCCCACTGAACAACTGACGATTCTCAGCAAGAATCCTAAAAAACTCTTTGCTTCTTCGATGCAGAGGCTTCGAAGAATTCCATTAAAACGTTTCCATTATAGCCGCTCAAAATGGCCATTCAAACAATTTTTTTGAAATTTCAACATTAAAGGAGCCCAGAGGGCTTCATGGAGAACAGCAACCGGCTGCATTAGGGAATCACTGATTAATTTTTTGGTGTGGTGGGCAACGCCCCCCACGGCGCTATTTGCAAGCAAATACGCGCCTCCCCCCTATTGAGGTATCCCTGTTTTGGTAGACACCAATAGTTTAGATTAGTGCAGCTTGGTAATCAAGCATAGCCTCGTGTGGGGTTCGATATGCTAAACGAGCCTGCACACGTTTAGTCCTGTAATACTCAATATAATCCTTAATTT
>JAFRYG010000157.1 GCA_017441205.1 Pseudomonadota bacterium | reverse complement strand
CGACGCATATCCCGTTTGTCGTATTGTCGCAGTGCTGTCCTGTCGGACATGAATCCGGGCATTGCAGCTGCAGATAATCATCGACGCATATCCCGTTTGTCGTATTGTCGCAGTGCTGTCCTGTCGGACATGAATCCGGGCATTGCAGCTGCAGATAATCATCGACGCATATCCCGTTTGTCGTATTGTCGCAGTGCTGTCCTGTCGGACATGAATCGGGACATTGTGTTTGCACAACATCATCGACACAGATTCCGTTCGTCGACGCGTCGCAGTGCTGGCCGGCAGGGCATGAATCCGGACATGTCGGTTTCAGAATATCATTGACACAGATTCCGTTCGTCGACTCGTCGCAGTGTTGGCCGGCAGGGCATGAATCAGGGCACTCCTGATCATCTTCGTCGTCGACACAAATCCCGTCTGTCGTTTTATCGCAATGCTTGCCTTTGGGACACGAATCGGGGCATTCCTTTTGTGAATTCTTGACACATTTTCCATTCGTCGTCTCGTCGCAGTAGCGACCTTTGGGACACGAGCTGGGGCATTCATTATCAGAATCATCTTCCACGCATTCGCCGGAATCATTGCAGTATGTTCCCGCAGGACATTCTTCCTCACATGGAATTGAATCCCCAATGAGATCGCTCTGACATGCCGTGAGTGCAGTACACAGAACGAGGTATGGCAACAAACAACCCAATCTATTTTTGTTCATCATTTCCCTCTACGTTGTTTTTCTGTGATTAATAAGGTTAAGACATCTTCGAAGTTGCGGGTTTTCGATCCAGCTGTTCCATCAATTTGTTTATGCCATATTCTCGCAGGCTAAATATAGTTTTGTTTTGCAGTGAAGAGTTTTTTGTGTGTAGGTTGATGTGTGTAAGGGTGGCTGTTATATGTATATTGCTCGACATGTAAGCGGGAATTTAATCAAATTATTGCAAAAACCGGGTTGAAATTCTTGTTGGAATCTCGCTAAACCATACCTGTCTTTAATGGAGGAGGACAGGACGATGAAACCTCTATATTTTGCCTCTTGTTTAATTCTCCTTGGAATGTGTTCCGGGTGTGTGGATGTTGTTAATTCGGTGGATGGATCGGCATGTCAGACGGTTTGTGATCCGTCGCAGATATGTGTCGCAGATCAGTGCTTCGATACGTGTTCGCTGAATAAGCCCTGTGCACTGCGAAATCAGGCATGCATCAACAACATCTGTATTGCTCAGGATATTTCCTGTGCACCCGATACCCGGAAATGCAGTGATGACGGCAGAATGGTTCTGGCCTGTCTGGATGGAATCGATTATTCGGAAGAAAAGATTTGCGCATCGGACGAAACGTGTGAGAGCGGAGTTTGTATCAAGAATGCATGTGAAAATGGTACGATGCGATGCAGCGGCAATAACATTGAGATCTGCAAGAACAATGCGTTCACACTGTACAGCGAATGCGAAAGTCCCCAGGTATGCCGTGAGGGATCTTTTGAATGTGAGATTCCGGCTGAATGTCACAGCGGTGTCAAAAAGTGTGATGAGAATGGAAACATTCTGATTTGCGAGAATGAGCATTGGATCTCATTTAAGACGTGTCCAAACGGATATGCGTGCAATACGGCAACCCTGGAGTGTGCTGAAACGGCAGCATGTGTAACGGGGAGCTTTAAATGCAGTTTCAATCAGGTTTTTGCCTGCGCCAACTCTCAGTGGATGCTCTATAAGGAGTGCGGTGAAAATATGCTCTGCGATGGCGGACAGTGTGTATCGGCCGATTGTGTCGAAGGTCAGACGCGGTGCAATGAAGCAGAGGGCATTGCTTTTCGTCAGTATTGCGCAGGCAATCATTACGCCAGCGAACCGTGTCTGAGCAGTGAAGTCTGTGTAATGGATGGAAGCGAAGCCAGGTGTGTTCCTAAAATTTGCGAACCTGGATCGCTGAAATGTGAAAACAATACCCTCTATAAATGTGAAGATAATCAGTATGTTGAGGCATTGGTTTGCGACAGTAGCTCCACCTGTAATCTGGTAGATGCCAACTGTACGCCCAACTGCAACAATAATACACTTGAGGACAACGAAGAGTGCGATGGAATTCAGTTCAAACCGGGGTTGACCTGTGCCTCAAGGATGCCCAATACAATCGGAGAACTGAAATGCACCAAAGAGTGCACATTGGATCTTTCGGGCTGCACAGATGCCTGTGATCCCAGTACGGAACCGACCTGTTCCGGGACTGTACTGCAGAAATGCGGCAGCAATCAGAAATGGGAGATTACGGATTGCGCAGAATCCGGCCAGTTATGCAATGCCGTTTCGGGATGTTACAAGCCGTCCTTCTCGGGGGTCTGGGATTACGTCCAGGACTTTGAGAAATTAAAGGAAGTCAACACCTATGCTGCGAATTCATTTACGGATAACGGCATTTCGTGGAATTTCAAAGCGCGGACGGATGTTTATGATAACAATGTATTTTATGGAATAGAAGGTACCGGTCTCGTTCTGAAGGCCGATAAAAGCTGTTTCATCAAGGTGAGCAATATCCCCAAAGCTGTCAAAAGTATGGGCTTTGACTGGCGCAGCTGGGGCGGAAACAATGACCTGGGTGAGCTGGAAATTTATATCAACGGAAACGTGTTCAAGACTTTTGAATTCGATCGGAAAAATACCGACAAGAGTGAATTCAGTGTTGAACTCAATCTGTCCGTGACCGAATTTGAGTTTAAACTCAAAACCGCCAAAGCGGGGCGGATTATCATTGATAACGTGCGCTGGGCGTACAATTAATCGTCATTGCCGGTTTGAAATGCCCCGTCATGGGGCATTTTTCATTTTTGCTGATTTCTCACAATACGGGGCTGCGTTTGTGATATAAAAACACAGTCAGCCCGGGAGTTTCAGGGATTATTTTTGGCATACCCCAATTCATGGGGATTCACCTATATATTACAGGAGCAAACATGACATCATCTCTTTGGGAACGTTATCAGAAGCATTTATGCGTGTGCAGTGACATTGAACTTTCTCTCGATATCAGCCGCATGCGCTTTGATGATGACTTCTTTTCCAAAATGGCCGATCCCATTTCGAAGGCATTTGACGATATGGCTGCGCTCGAAAGCGGAGTTATCGCGAATCCGGATGAAAAGCGCATGGTCGGACATTACTGGCTGCGCGCTCCTCAAATGGCTCCGACGAAGGAACTGAGCGATGAAATCGTTCAGACCACTGCCGACATCAAAGCGTTTGCCAAAGATGTTCATGAGGGTAGAATACTCGCTCCAAACGGGAAGAAGTATACGGATTTGCTCGTGATTGGCATCGGTGGCTCCGCGCTCGGTCCCCAGTGGATTGCATCCGCGCTGTCGACTCCGGCGGACAAAATGCGCGTTTCATTCCTCGACAATACCGATCCCGAAGGAATCCAGATGACTCTCGATCGAATTGAACACCTCGAAACGCTTCTCGTCGTCGTGATTTCAAAATCCGGTTCGACGCCCGAAACTCGCAATGGCATGATTTCTGCGGCACGTTATCTTGAATCCAAAGGTTTGAAACTCGCCGAACGTGCGGTTGCCATCACCGGGCGCGGTTCAAAGCTCGATAATACGGCCAAGTCCGAGGGCTGGATCCGGACTTTCCCCATGTGGGACTGGGTCGGCGGCCGGACTTCCGAGCTCTCAGCAGTCGGTCTTCTGCCTGCAGCTCTTCAGGGAATTGATATCGATGCACTCTGTGCCGGTGCTGCTGCCTGTGACGTTCATACGCGCAGCCGTGATGCAGCCAAAAACCCTGCAGCCCTGATGGCTCTGATGTGGTTCTATGCGACGAGCGGCAAGGGCCTGAAAGACCTCGTCATTTTGCCATATAAAGATAAGCTCCTCCTGTTTGCCCGTTATTTGCAGCAGCTTATCATGGAATCTCTTGGCAAAGCACTCGATCTCGACGGCAATGTCGTGCATCAGGGATTGACCGTCTACGGCAACAAGGGATCGACGGATCAGCATGCCTACGTTCAGCAGCTCCGCGACGGTATCGACAATTTCTTCGTTACCTTTATCGATGTTCTCGAGTACGGTGCCGCTCCCGTGGAGGTCGATCCCAACGTGACGCCCGGTGATTTCCTGCATGGTTTCCTGCTTGGAACGCGCCGTGCCCTCTATGAAGGCGGCCGCGATTCGATGACGATTACGGTTGCCCGCATCGATCCGCGAACGATCGGTGCCCTGATTGCGCTCTTTGAACGTGCAGTCGGTTTCTATGCTTCATTGATCCACATCAATGCCTATCATCAGCCCGGCGTAGAAGCCGGAAAGAAAGCTGCATCCAACATTCTGGCGATTCAGACGCGCTGTCTCGAAAAACTCTCCGAGGGCGGCGAATTGTCTGCACATGATCTCGCCGCTGCATTGGATTGTCTGGATGATGAAGAGACGATCTACCGCATTATGACTTATCTTTCGGTGAATGGCCGCATCCATGCGACGTCGAATGACTGTTACGATTTTGCGCGCAGATTCTTTAAATAATTTGGGAGGCTCGCTTCTTGGGGCCCGTAAACGGCCCCGGCGTACGCTCACCTAAAGCTGCTATTCGCCCATTTGGGCGAATACGCAGCTTTTTTGTTATTTTATGGGGTCGTCTGCGTTGAATCGTGCATGATTAATGTGTTATCATGACCCTCTTATTGCTGGGTTTGATGCGTTTAGAGAGGAGTTGTCTTATGTCGTACAGAAAGCATTATTTGAATGCAGTGGCTGTGGTTTCTGTATTACTGGGGGGAGCTTCCTGCGCTTTTGGTCAGGACAGCGATGCGCAGAGCGGAATATGGCATATGCCCGATATGATTGGCAGTGAATCTCCTGAAGCTGTTCAAAGCGCGATGGAACATGGGCTGGCCGTGCGTCAGGCAAGATCTCCCGGTCGTTTGTCTGCGCGTTCGCTCCGAAAAGGTGCTCTCTCTGGAAAACGCATCAGTTTAAGCCCGGGCCATGGCATTGAGACCGGTGGGAGTGGCTGGGGCTGGCAGCGCGGTATTGCTGTGAATCTTCGTGAGGATAAGCACACCTACGAATGGGTGAGTGACTATGTTCGTCCGATGCTCGAGCGCGCAGGTATGGAAACCCTGATGATGCGTGCTTACAGCTATACCGAGACGACGACTGTCATTAAGAATACCGACAGCAATTATGCCGAAACCGGTACCTGGACGAAGAGTTCGTCCGGGGATTATCGCTATACCAATGGCGACAGTTCCGAAACGGCTACGGCGACATGGTCCTTTAATGTCGCCAAAGACGGCTATTATCCCGTTTATGTTCGGTATTATACGAGCGACAACCGGATTCCCGATGCTCAGTATACGATCGTCCACGCGAGGGGCCAGTCCGTTGTTCTGCAGAATCAGTCCATGAAATACGTCAACAATGGATCGTCGGATACCATTACCCAGGCTACGCAAAAAGGTTCGGCAAACGTGTGGCGTTTTCTGGGAATGTTTCCGTTCAGGGCTTCAGAAAAAGGCGAAATTCGTCTCTCAAATGTGACTGCTTCTTCTGAGAGAGTCGTCGTTGCCGATGCTGTCCAGATCGGCGATGGACCCGGTACCATCGTATATAAGGGAAATAAATCCGGTCAGTATAAATGGCAGGAAAGTGCTCTGGCATGGCTGGAGTACATGGGGGTTCCGGATTGGGTGCTTTCCGGCGACGTTTCCGGTAGAAGTATGTATTCATTGTATGAAGGCGTCGATGCTCAGCTGTCGCTGCATACCAATGCATTCAATGGAGGGAACCGCGGTACACAGACTTACGTCTGGTATCCGCTGAATTCGGCAGGTGATCTGCAGTGGGTACAGGAACCCAGCTGGCAATCCGGGCACGCAGATAATAATCTGCCGCCCGGAACATATAATTATGCAACACATATTAATCTGAGATTTTTAGACTATCTCAGAAAATATGTCGACAGCACCTGGGTTGGCCCCAAACATTTATATGGTGCCGGGTTTGGTGAACTCAGACCCGTTCGGAATGCATGGTACTACAATAAAAATAATTCGCCGCTCATCATTCCGGCACTCCTCATCGAAACGGCTTTTCATGATAATGAAACCGATGGAAGACTGATTCGTGAAACGAGTACGCGCTTTTGGGGCGCGCGCGGCATCATGGCCGGTATTATCCAGCATTTCAAAGGGGATGATGCGATGATTCCTCCTTTGCCGCCCAACAAACTGACTGTGACTGCCGAAGGTGATCACCTGAATCTGAGCTGGCAGCCTGTTGAAGATAAAGTCATCTCCAACTCTGTCCCGGCAAAATATAATATTTATACATCCGATGACGGACTGCTTTTTGATGTCGATCCACTCATGACGGTCGAAGAAAACAAAGCGACCTTGCCGATTCTGCATGGACAGACCCTTTATGTTCGCATAACTGCCGTCAATGATGCAGGTGAAAGCCTGGATTCGCTGGTCGGAGTGGGACGCCTGCCAAATCAGAATAAGAAAAAGATTCTCTATGTGGATGGCGTCGATCGTGAGATGAAATCCGTCTATGATGCGAATACCGTGCGTTCGTATGCACGCATCTATGCCCCGGCAATCCTTTTGAATGATGCCGGTTATGGGATCGATTCGGTCGATGATGAAGGGGCCGCTGAATTGCTCAAAGATCATCAGTACGATTTGGTCGTGTGGGCTGCAGGACAGACATCTGTAACACACGATGTACTTTCGGCTGATCAGCGTACCCTTGTTGAGCAGCTTCGGGCGAACAAAATACCACTGATCATGACTGGTTCAGATGTCGGTTTTGCGATGGCCGATTCCACTTATAACAGCAATTCCTCATGGCTCGCTGATCATTTTAATGCTGCCTACGCTGCGGATGAAGCCTACAGCGATATTAAAGCAACCCAGAAAATTTCTGCGCCAAATCTGATGTCGGGAGAGGTCATTTACAGCGGGTGTGTCGTCGATGGAGGATCGGCTGCAAAGACGACAGAAGATGCGGCTTGCGTCATTTATCCGGATGTATTGCAGGCCGCCAATGGCGGAACTGCTATACTCAACTATATCAATGGTGATGTCAGCAGCAGTACCGGAGCGGGTATTCTGAGTGCTGACGGCAAAGCCATTCTCGTCGGCTTTCCACTCGAAACGGTTATTGATCCAAGGCAGCGCGTTTGTTTGATTGCAAATCTCATGGCCAAATTACTTGGAACAGCTATCAATGAATCATGTACTGCGGCAAACTGGGTTCCTGATCCCGAGATTTGTGACAACAAACTCGATGATGATGGCAATGGCAAGGCGGATTGCGAGGATGATGCCTGTGTGAATGCAGATGCCTGCAAGGCAGCGCCCGATCCCGAGATTTGCGACAATAAACTTGATGACGATGGCAATGGCAAGACAGATTGCGAAGATGAAGCCTGTCTGGATGCAGATGTCTGCAAGACAAATCCCGGCACCGGCGATGACCCCGGCACCGGCGATGACCCCGGCACCGGCGATGACCCCGGCACCGGTGATGACCCCGGCACCGGCGATGACCCCGGCACCGGTGATGACCCCGGCACCGGCGACGATCCAGGTACCGGTGATGACCCCGGCACCAGTGATGACCCCGGAACCGGCGATAAACCAGGCAAAGGTGACAAACCATCTTCCGGCAAAAAAACAACGGGCGCGAAGGAGAGCGAAACCAAAGCCGACACCATGTT
>JAFRYG010000156.1 GCA_017441205.1 Pseudomonadota bacterium | reverse complement strand
GTCATCGCGATATGGGGATCGACGACGTTTCCGGTCAAAAGTGACGAAAGCGCAGCCGTGAGCGTGACACCGGCGGAGGGACCGTCTTTGGGAACGGCACCGGCAGGCACGTGAATGTGCAGATCGTGTTCTTTGAGCTGCTCGGCTTGCTCGGGAAATTGTGATTTTACAAGGCTGAGCGCGATTCGGGCCGATTCCTTCATCACATCGCCGAGTTGTCCTGTAATGATAACATCGCCCTTTCCCGGCGTGAGTTTGGTTTCGATATGAAGAATCTCGCCACCTACCGGCGTCCAGGCCAGTCCCGTGACGACGCCAACCGCGGGTTCAGGCAGAATCTCCTCGTGATGAATGGGTCTGCTTTCCATCTTTTCGTGCACGATATCTGGCGTGACGATGAGGCTTTTGTCGGGATTCGAGGCAACTTCGACCGCTAGAATGCGGCTGAGCGTGTCGATGTGCTTGCGGAGTCCGCGAACCCCCGCTTCCGACGTGTAGTTCGAGATGAGGTCTTCGAGTGCGTCGTCCTCAAAACTGAGCTGTCCACTGGGAATGCCCATCGCCCCCATCGATTTGGCTACGAGATGTTCCCTGGCAATGCGCAGTTTTTCGAGCGGTGTATAACCCGTAAAATGTATCACTTCCATGCGGTCGAGCAGGGGCTGCGGGATGGTGTCGGTCGTGTTGGCGGTGCACACAAAGAGGACATCGGAGAGATCGTAAGGGACGTTCATATAATGGTCGGTGAACGTGTTATTCTGTTCCGGATCGAGCACTTCGAGCAGGGCGCTGGCGGGGCTGCCGTGATAGGATGCGGACATTTTGTCGATCTCATCGAGCACCATCACAGGGTTCGAAACGCCGCTCTTGTGAATGCCGTCCATGATGCGACCGGGCATAGATCCAATATAGGTGCGGCGGTGCCCGCGGATATCGGATTCGTCATGCACGCCGCCCAGGCTGACGCGCACATACTCACGGCCCAATGCGCGGGCGATGCTTTTGCCGATGCTCGTCTTGCCCGTTCCCGGGGCACCAACGAACAGCAGAATCGATCCGGATTGCTGCTTTTTGAGGTTCATGACGGCAATTTGCTGAATGATGCGATCCTTGACTTTGGCGAGTCCATAGTGATCTTCGTCCAGAATACGGCGTGCCTCCTTGAGATCGATGGGTTCGGCGGGCTCTTTTTTCCAGGAAAGCGAGGTGATGAAATCGAGATAATCGTAAAGCATGGCGGCTTCGACGCCCTCTTTGCCTTCGTGCTTGAGGCGATTGAGGACTTTTTCAGCTTCCTGGCGCGCCGTTTCGTTCATGCCAGATTCTTCAATCTTTTGGCTGAATTTCTGAATGTCGGTCACGTTTTCCGGGTGCATTTCATCCAGTTCCTTTTGCAGGTGCTCCATCTGGCGTTTGATGGCAGCCTCTTTGTATTTGGTCTGGATTTCCTTCTGCTGCGATGAATTTGCTTCGTTCGTGATTCTTCCGACTTCCGTAAATTCATAGATCGTTTTCTCGATGATTTCCGCCCTTTGGGCACGGCTGTCCTGCGCCAGAATCTCATAGCGCTGTTCGTTGGAAATCTCGAGCGCAGGCGCCATGACGCATGCAGCCATTTCGATGGTGTTGATTTGGTTGATAAAGAATTCGGCGGTATCTTTCCATTGAAATCCCGAAGCAAATCTGCGGATTTCCTGCACAAGTGCATCGACCTTGGCCTGCTCGGTTTCTTTGTCCAGGTCTTCACACTCGCTGCGCTGTGAGAGTGTCAGCTTTATCGTATGGTCTTCGTTAACGATGATGCTTTCGATGTTGACGCGGTGCTGCATCTGTATCACCGCAAATCCTTTGGGATTGATAGCCTTGATGACGCCGGATACGCCTATCGGATAGAAATTATCCGCCTCCATATCTGAGGATGTTGCTTTGGCGACAATCAAAACGACCTTCTCGTTGATCGTGATACCATTTGCCCCAGTATTCTTGCGGATTTGGTCTACCGGAAGATGCAATGAGGCGTTCGGGAGAATAATCATATTGTAAACGGGGACGATTAACATGGCGGTTTCCTTTCTTAAATGAATGTTCGTTTAATGAAGCTTTATTTCTTAAATCAAAGAATGGAGACGGTGAGGGGGTGCACTCATCAGATGGTGTTGAGCGCGCGTGGATATAAATCAGCAAATCATTGGTGAAATCCGATAAACAGCCCGGGGTGAAGTGCCTCACCCCATGAACGGGTTTTACCTGTGTTTTTGGGTTTTCTTTCTAAAAGCGTCAATCCTATGAATGACGTATAAAAACTGACTGAATCATTTGAACGAGTTCATCGAGATTTGCATTGCAGCTGCATGCCATATCTTTATTTTTCATTGCCAGGAACCGCACGGGTGCAAAGATCATTGCCCACAGGTTCCAGTCGCTGCACGCCCGAATACGTCCATCACGCTGATACTCGTGAATCAGTGTCATGAGTTCATTGGTGCATTCCCTTTCACAAACCTGTTCACACAGGGTGGGACATCGCGAGCACTGCTCGACAAAACTGAAGATTTCCTCATTCTCGACAAAATAAGTGTAAGATTCGCGCACAATGACTTCGATGAGTTCCCCTGCCTCCATTTGGGGATGGATGTGCTGCACGAGATATTGGTAAGACTGCCTTGAATATTCCTTAAAAACCTTCGAAAGCATTTCCTCCTTGCTGTCATAGTAAATATAGATGGTTGCCGGCGAAACATTGGCCTCTTTTGCGATTTTGGAAACCGAGGCACCATCGATTCCCTCCCGCAAGATGAGCCGTACCGTGGCTTCTTTAATGCGCTGCAGCTTGTCCTGGTCTTTTGTTCTCATAGGACGTCACCTCCTCGCACTCGCAAATAAATGAACGTTCTTTTAAAAGTCAAGTCGGCGGGTAAGATTTTTTTTGTGGGATGTGGGCGTGGGCTATTGGCGGCATATTCATTTGTAGGCACGTGTCGCGACACGTGCCTACAAATGAACGCGCCAATACGCCCTGCGCACCGGCCTATGCGCTTTGCGCATACGGCCGCTCACTGGGTAACGATGCGGCTCACATTCCACGAAAAATACGTCGATTTTGCGCTTAAAATCAGGGGATTGTCGGGATCATTCAGAATGACGAATTCATCCTCACGGCTGGTTTTGATCTTAAGAGCATTGAGTAAAATAGGGTGCCCGTCGATTTCACACAGGAATTTGATCTTGCCCTGCAATTCCCAGCGCACGGTCGAATCGCGCCGGGCGAGTGTATCGACGGCGAGCCAGCTCTTTTGATTTGCAAGCAATTCCATATAGACACGGCGCGGAATCCACAATTCGCATCGATCATCGAAGGCCGAGGCCATCGGTTCCCACCAGGGATCGAGACTTTTGCACTCATCGAGAGAGGAAAGATTCTGCATTCCGCGTTCAGAACCGATGACCTTTTGTTCGAGTTCGTACTCAAAAGTGACCCCGCCTTTCCAAATTTCCTTGATGGTCACCCAGAAATCTTCGCGGACCGGCGGCTGAAGCGGATTGACGATAGCCCAGGCTTCATAATCGATCTTTGTGCCGGATTTCAGTTCCAGCGTTGCCCTCGAGGATTCGCTTGCGTACGAACGAACTTCATCCTGCCCCCAAACGAAGGCCGGAAGAAAGGCGGCAATCAAAATGATGAGACAGGAAATCGCGTGAATCGTGGACAACACAATCCATTTTACTATAGGATGCATGGAGGCATGTGCCTGATCGGTTCGGACATGCGAGTTTGATCGATTGGACATCTGATTGTATTTTCGGATGAATATCCTCATTGGACTGAAATCTGGAACGCTTGGTATTACATGAAAAAGCTCGTACTTGATTTAGACGAAACCCTTCTCTATTCGACACTGGAACCAGTTCTCCCGGAATCGGTGCAGCTGGTCGCAGCGGGATCGACATTTTACACGACTCTGCGGCCCGGTGCAAAAGCGTTTCTGGAAGAAATGAGCCGGAAATTTGAGTGCTACATCTGGTCGACCGGCCAGCAGGTGTATCTCGAAAGCGTATGGAACTATATCGATGTCCCGGGATATACCCTGTGGGGCCGGGAATACTGCCGCAAGATCGAGACGCAATCTGGTGCGGAACCGTACGAAAAACCTCTTCGGCAAATCACCGAAGATCTTTCCGAAATCGTCATCGTCGACAATTCTCCCGCGATGTTCGCCAAATGTCCGCTCAACGGCATTCTGAGCAGAACATGGAGAGGCGATATGAATGATACCGAGCTCACTCACCTGCGGTATTATCTCGACTGGCTGAATACTCAGGAATCGATGCAGCGGGATCATCAGTCCTGGCGTCTTGAAACTTTATGTCTTCGTTCCAAATAATGATGATGAGATCAATACTGCTTTTATTCGTGTGTCTGGTTTTGGCTGCCGGATGTTCCACAAAATCGAATGTTTCTGCAGATGCGGGGAAACCCTCCCAGCAGGGAGCTGCGGACAATCAGGACTTAGACAGCAGCCCTCTGACGGGCCGTTCAGCCATTGCGGAACCCGCAAACCTAATCGCCAACCCGGGATTCGAACTCGGCCTCGACGGCTGGAAATGGCTGGACTGGTCCAAGGGATGGGCAGCATTTAAATTGTCCAACACGCATGCCTACGAAGGACTTCAATCTCTTCATCTGCCCGTTTATTCGGCAGATCAGCGCCCAACGGTCGTCTGGGGCGGCGTCCAGGAATTATCACTGCGCGACGAAATCCCCGAATGTATCGAAGGCTACTATTATGTCGAGAACTGGGCCGCAGGTGACTGGAAACAGTACCTTCAGCTCGTCGTCATCGACCTGTCGCACGATCTGGGCAAGGGACAGGGACAGGCCCAGCTGCGGTACATCATCAGCGGCAGCAAGGAACCGCCGCTGTCGATCAGCAATGCGCAGTACCTGTTCATCGAAAAGGAACGGCGCGACACTCCGGTCCTGGGCAAATGGACGCATTTCAGCGTCAATCCGCGCGCGGATTTCATGAGCTCGTGGAACTATAAACCGCAAAAAGGCGCCAATTTGCGCGTCCTGTTCGAAGGCCGCTTCGATTATCATAAGACGGCAGTACCCGCGCGGGCAGATGTTTATTTTGACAACCTGTACTTTGGCCCCAAAACAGCAACGCGCTGCGCCGAATAGACCAAATCCGGAACATGCGACAGAACCTCATTCTTCCAAATATTCAACGCTGGACTGCGGAACAGGGGCCTGTCGTACATCTCGATCATATTACCCAGCGATTCGGGGAAAAACTCGTCCTCGATGATTTGTCGATCGAAATTCCCGTCGGAAAGACGACTGTCATCATCGGGGAATCCGGGTCCGGCAAATCCGTTCTGATTAAAACCATGAATGGACTGCTGACGCCGACTCAGGGCAGATGCCTGCTCTTCGGGCAGGATACATCCCGGTGCAACATTACGGAACTCTATGAACTGCGCAAACGAACGGGAACGATTCTGCAGGATTATGCCCTGATCGATTCGATTACGGTATTTGAAAATATCGCTTTCCCGTTGGCCGAAAATGCAAAATTCTCCGAAAAGGAACTGCGCCATATCGTCGAAGAAGCCCTCAAACCGCTCGGTCTGATCGATGCCATCGACAAATATCCCTACGAATTGTCCGGAGGTATGAAAAAGCGCGTATCGTTTGCCAGGGCGACGATCCATCAGCCGGAACTCGTGTTTTTCGATGAACCCACGACGGGACTCGATCCGCTGATGATCGTCTTCGTCGATAATATGATTAAAGACCTCAGAAGCCGTTATGATATGACCAGCGTCATCATCAGTCATGATATACAAAGTATATATCGGCTGGCCGACAGAGTCGCATTTCTGCACAATGGAAAAATCATCTTTCAGGGGAACCTCGCCGAAGTAAAGACGACACAAATCCCGGAGGTTCGCCGGTTCTTTGATTCGACGAACAAAACGAATAAAACATCAAACAAAATAGAACCGCGTCCATATATTCAGGTGCGCGATCTACACAAATCCTTTTCAGGGAAACCGGTTCTCAAAGGGGTTTCGCTCGACATTCCACTGCGCAAGATCACCGTGATTATCGGGGGCAGCGGTTCGGGCAAATCCGTATTGCTCAAAAATATACTCGGTCTGTTCGTTCCGGATTCGGGAACGGTGAACGTCAATGGACTCGAACTGACGAAATGCACGGAACGCCAGCGCGAAGAGATGAGGACGCATATCGGCATGCTCTTTCAGGGTGCAGCCCTCTTTGACTCCATGACGGTCGAAGAAAACATCGCCTTTCCGCTGTCAGAACGGCTTCATGCAGTTCCTGCCGACGAAATCAAAGAACGCGTCCAGCAAATGATGGAGCGACTGAAGATACAGAACATCGCCAAATCCTATCCTTCCGGCATCTCAGCCGGCCAGCGAAAGCGCGTGGGCCTGGCCCGGGCCATCATTACAAAACCGGAACTCATGATTTATGACGAACCGACGACGGGCCAGGATCCTATCATGATCCGGTACGTCGATGACATGATTCTGGAAGCACACGATACATTCGAACTGACGACGATCGTCATCAGCCACGATATGGTTTCGACGTTCCGAATCGCGGATCAGATCGCAATGGTCTACGACGGCGTGATCGCCGCCCGCGGGACGCCGGCGGAACTCATGGCCTCGCCGCATCCCGAAGTCCAGCGAATGATTCACGCGCAGATTCCCTGAGCGTCCCGTCAGTTGCTCCACATATCTGAATATTGATAAGTGTTTCCATTCAGCTCCACACCATCCTCATCCTTCTGATATTTTCCGTCCTTCTTTTGAGAATAGTAATCATATACGGAATCCATTTTAATAATATATGATACGATCTCACCTTTTGTCCATTTTGATTCCTTCAATGCCTTCAGGCTCTTGTAATGCTCGACATGATTGGCATTATACTGATCCTTGGTGTTGGTTGCTTCGGCAACATATACTTCCGAAATGGAACCATTGTTCCGCTTGATGCCAATGATCATCGCAACATGACCATATTTACTGTGATCATCACCGTGCCAGACCAAATCACCGGCTTTGATATCTTCCTTTCCCGTCATTTTGCTGATATTGATAAAGTCGGATTTCTTTATCTTTATGAGCTTTTCGTACGCCTTATCCAGGACGTTATTATTGTTTCTATAATTAAGATAGCTTTTTAATTTATCAAGATCATCCGATTTTTTGCGCTGCAAATAGGCAAGAGTCGTAGACGTCCATGACCCCAGATGCATGTGACCGTTTCGGAGCGCCCAGATGACGAATCCGGAGCATGCCATGCCGTTGCGGGCTGTTTTTCCGAATTTATTCTTAACATCACATGACCAGGAAATGAGATCATCGGCAACTTTATAATTGCCGTTTTTATCTTTTCTGGTCAGTGCAATCGAATTGCCATCTGCATCCCAGCCAAATGCTTTTTTGCTTAGATTGAGGCCGAAGATCCTGGCTTTTTCTGCCGTACTGCGTTTTTCCTTCGAAATCCATACATAATCGCCCTGTGTGATACGCATTTTATTATCTTTTTCCATATAGTAGGGAATATCGTATGGAAACTGCAGCGTCAAAAAACGTGCGGCAGCCACGACGCTGGCGCGAGTGCCGTAATATTTGTATTTACCATTGCTCTGTTTGACCCTGATCATTCTCGGACGGACATATTTTGTATATAAATCCTTATTAAAAACTTCTACAGATTTTGCATTGTATGTTTCGCAGAAAAGATCGCCTTTTTTGTTGTAGGCACTGTTGAGCTTACAGCTCTTGACATATCCATCTTCATTGTCGTTCTTGCAGCTGAATCGAAAATCCTTAAATTTAAATGCATTCTGATAGCTGAGCTTCGTGTAGGGCTTGACCTGAATCGTCGTTTCTGTCGATATCTTTTTATTGCTCTTTGATGTAACCGTCATTTTTACCGTATGCGCATTCTTGGCAACCCCGGTCAGTGTGATGGATGGACCGTCTTTTGTCCAGTTGATGATCGAGCCGGTACTGCTCAGCGTCTTGCCGGTATCTGCTTCGACCAGTTTCCAGGTCATATCCTTGTTGCTCGCGTCGGATGGCGAGACATTGACTTTCAGCGTTCGTGTTTCGCCGCGTCGCAGCGCATAAGCATTATAATTCATACTGATGCCGGTGACGGGTTTGGCAATACACTCGCCGGCATCGTCCTTGCTCTGTTTGCTCGTACATTTTCCCTTGCCGGTTTTATCATCGACATGCGTGACGGTAAGTGTAATCTTTTGGGTGTCTTTATATATTTCATCTTTTGTATTCAATGGACCGACTTCTACTTTATATGTTTTATTTTTAACGGTAGCAGCCGTCGTCCCCGTAATCGTAACGGTCTGCGGCGTATCCCAGTTGTCCGTCGTAAACGTCAGTTTATCCGGAGCAACCGTTCCCAGCGTTGTATCGAGACTCTTCACCGGAACGCTGATTTTCTGTCCCGGCTGAATATCGAGCACAACACTGAATTCGTCGGTTTCTCCGCTGCGATACGTTTTTAAACCACTGTCGGGCGATACGACGAGCTGACCGACGACATCGACTTTTGGCGGTTCATCACCATCGTCATCATCATCGTCATC
>JAFRYG010000155.1 GCA_017441205.1 Pseudomonadota bacterium | reverse complement strand
TGGGGCATCCCCTACGGGGATTGATTTTGGTGCATTTCATTTGTCCCCCGGTAGCCGCTACGCGCCAACCGGGGGCTACTAAACATGAAGTCCTACGGACTTCTTTTGATATGCTCATTAACCATGTCCATAACAATAGTGTCGATTGTTTCATTATTTCCGCATTGAGTGACATGGCCGTCTTTGTTGCAATAAACGCCATCTGTCCGGGCATCACAGAAATCATTTGGCTTTGGTTCCGTTGTTATATGACATTGATTCCCCTCACAGCCATTTGGGCATATTCCCGAATTATGATAGCGGCCATTCTGCTGGCATGAAAAGGAATAGCTCGTTCCCTGATAGGTTAAACAGCGCGTCGAACCTTGTGTACAGGGATTGCACATCGAATTGTCAAAAAAATAGGAATCCGCGTCATTGAGAAACGACTGTTTATTGGCATCCGGGATATCCGAAAATTCCCCGTCAGTACATTTGCTGTGATAGTACAGGCTGCTCCCGTTCGCAAAGATCCTGCACTCAGTCTTACCCGCGAAACAATATCCGCAATGAGTTGTTCCCGCACAGTCACCTTTGGAACAGTGTTCCTGAAGAACATAATGACCGTCTACACAATGATTCATATAATGATTAGCGCAATAATCCCCACTGGATTCATCACAGGCATAGCATTGGGGTACGCCGTTTTCCTGCGTACAGCCTCTTCGGTTCGTGCAGTCTTCGACAGTGTCAGAATATGTCCCATTCTCACAGTTGACAACGCTGTCCTTGTAACACTGCAATTGCTTGTCGATACATTATCCGCAAACGCCGTCTTCTTTTGCACCTGTTTGGGGATAATTGCAGGACACATCCGGACATATCTCATAATCTTTGTACTGACCATTCTCACAGCGCTGCAAATGACCAATGAATGCCCTTTCCTCATCGAGAATATTCACACAGCGTGTCGCCCCTTCCTTACACATGGGCTGTTCGGACGTATTGCAATTCAATCCGTCAGCGGTGCACCCGCTGTCTATACATAAATGTCCCCCACAATTGCATACGCCATAAAGTGGACTCTTGTCAGAGGATTCACCCAGCGTCCCCCCTGTCATCGCACAATAGGCATCAAAATGCTCGGCCATGTCTTTGAAAGTGATTGGAGCAGAATCACTGCAGCCGCTCAGTAAAATAAAACAAGCTATGAACGCAAAACTTCTATTATACATATCAAGCTCCAGCTCTGTTGCTATCTATAGGCATGGTATGTCAATTCGTAACGGTTTACCAAACCGTCCCAAATGACATTACCATCACAAGCAGTAAGGGAAGCCAAATACAATTGAAAACGTCTCATTCAATCATCTCTTGATTAAAAAGTGATCTGCATGCTTGCACCGAGTGTTCCAAAATCAAATGCCAGACTGACATCTTCATTCAGATCAATATGAGTATATTGATAACCGCCGACAGCCGTCATAATTGTTCCGGCCAAAGTCAAACTGCACCCAGCCGCAAGCATTGCAATACCACCAATATACATTTCATCATTTTTTAACTGCCAATGTCCTCCGCTGCCCTCACTTCCGGATTGATAATCAATCTTTGGATCCTTCCGGGCGATCAGGAAACCAGTACCGACACCAACGAGTGCCACCCCGGAAATCCCCATCGCCGCCCCCGTCCACATTGTCACACTTGCCGCCCTTTTTCTGTCTGCTGTGTCCGAAACCTGTGTTATTGCCGTCTGAGTCTGCCTGGAGTTGCACTGCTCAATCTGATTATTCTGGTCTTCAATCCGGGCCTTCAGGTCTTCAATATTCTTTTGTGTGAGCTCGGGGAATTCAGCTTCGTAGCGGCCGTACCAAAGCTCTTTGGTCACCTCATCCGTCGTCGTAAACCTGGACAGATTATCTGTCGCTTTCTGATAAAATCAGAGGGCCTTTCTGTGTTCTCCCAATGCTGTATAGCTTTTCGCAATATAATAATTGTAGATAGGCGAATCGCTGCAAATACTCTCCATAGACTGGGCAATATCAATGACCTTTTGATATTCTCCTGCTTTATAGGCAACAGTAATCTCCTGAAATTTGCTGTTTCAGGTTTCATTCGAATTGAGATCATCACACGAGGCATACGCCATAACACTGAAAAGCATGACGCATAATACCACACCTATCGATAATAAGCAGCTCGGTCTGAACTTCTATCATCCTCTTGTATACGGCAATTTCCCCATCACTGCCCCCGGAACTATCGATTGATTGTAACACAGCCAATCGTCCAAAACCACAATTGAACCAATGAATTTGCCTGCCTGTGATATCAAACGGTTTGTGAAATGATTTGCGGGAGCGCAATTTGTATTGTGGTATAAAAAATAGTTCATCTTGTGTAAATAAATAGTTCTATTCGTTGGGCAGCTCAATCTGCACCTGCCCGCGTATTTGCCTTCGGCAAAAAGCGGGCAGCATGGCGGCGTATTTGCGGCAGAATCGTGCGGTACGCCCGTTCTGCCGCAAATAGCTGCCGGCGCAGGCCGCAGCGAGCAGAGACGTTTCGTGAAACGTCTCTAAGCAAGCAAGGCCGCGCAACATCGAAAAGAGAGACGGCAATCATCGTGCTGATGGCGGATAATGTTGGTATTACGCGTCCCGTTTGGTATAAGCGCGAGGGGGGGGATATGGCTGTTCTGTTTACAATGACGTTCACGGTTAAAGGGTAGGTATGAACATTTCAAAAGATATCTTTTATGTTGGCGTAAATGATTACAAAATCGACTTATTCGAAGGTCAGTACAAAGTGCCCCATGGCATGGCATACAATTCGTACGTCATCATGGACAGAAAAATCGCGGTGATGGATACGGTGGATCGCCATTTTACGCACGAATGGCTCGACAATGTGGCGAAAGTTTTGAATGGACGCAGCCCAGACTATCTGATTGTTCAGCACATGGAACCCGATCATTCGGGCAGTATTGCTGCATTTATGAGCAATTATCCGTCTGCCGTCGTCGTGGCTTCCGCAAAGGCATTCCCGATTATGGAGGCGATGATCGGAAAGGATTATGCAGACAGGCGCATCATTGCAGCCGAAGGTTCATCGCTTGAACTCGGGGAACATACGCTGGCCTTCGTCATGGCCCCGATGGTTCACTGGCCCGAAGTCATGGTGACCTACGACAGCAGGGATAAAGTCCTGTTTTCTGCCGACGGCTTTGGCAAGTTCGGCACCCTGGATGCGCAGGAACCCTGGGAAGATGAGGCGCGGCGCTATTACATTGGAATCGTTGGAAAATACGGTGCTCAGGTGCAGGCTTTGCTGCGCAAGGCTGCCGCACTCGATATTCAGACCATCTGTCCGCTGCATGGCCCGGTACTGACACACAATCTGAGTCATTATATCGATCTTTACAATATCTGGTCGTCATATGCTTTCGAAGAAGAAGGCATCCTCATCGCCTATACTTCCGTTTACGGACATACGCGGGCTGCTGTCGAAAAACTCGCAGAAATGCTCAAAGCCAAAGGCTGTCCGCGCGTCCTCTTCTATGACCTTGCCCGCAGCGATATGTCGGAAGTCGTCGCAGAAGCTTTCCGGTTCAGCAAGCTCGTACTCGCCACGACGACCTACAATGCCGATATCTTCCCGTACATGAAGGAATTCATTCATCATCTCGTGGAGCGCAATTATCAGAACCGGCACATCGGACTGATCGAGAATGGTTCCTGGGCGCCTTTGGCAGCAAAAGTCATGAAGGGCATGTTCGAAAAGAGCAAAAACATTCGCTTTGCCGAAAATACCGTCACCATTCGATCAGCACTGAATGCCGCCAGTTCCGAAAAACTCGCCGATCTGGCATCGGAACTGTGCCGGGAATACGAAGTTCAGCAGGGACAGGACATCAATAAGAATGATCTGACAGCTCTCTTTAAGATTGGCTACGGTCTCTATGTCGTCACATCCAGCGATGGCAGCCGCGACAACGGCCTCATCGTCAATACGGTATCGCAGGTCACCAATACGCCAAACCGCATCGCCGTTACCATTAATAAAGACAATTATTCGCACCACGTCATCAAACAGACCGGCATGATGAATGTGAACTGTCTGTCGATCGAAGCTCCGTTCAGTATCTTTGAGCGATTTGGATTCCAGAGCGGCCGCAAGGTCGACAAATTCGAAGGCATGGATTTCCTGAGATCCGACAACGGGCTCGCCTTTTTGGGTTCCTATATCAATGCCATGATTTCACTCAAGGTCGAACAATACGTCGACCTGGGTACGCACGGCATGTTCATCTGTACCATTACCGAAGCCCGCGTCATGAACAATATCGAGACCATGACCTATTCGTATTATCAGAGCAACGTCAAGCCAAAGCCCAAAACCGCCGGAAAGAAAGGATTTGTGTGCAAGATCTGCGGCTGGGTCTACGAAGGCGATACGCTGCCCGATGATATCGTCTGTCCGCTGTGCAAGCATGGAGCTGCGGATTTTGAACCTATTGAATAGGTTAGAGACCCTTTTCATGCCCGGAATTGAATATTCTGGCGAACAAATATCCACACTGCGCATAGCGCAGTGATGTGTTTTGCCTCATCATAATGAGAATAGGAATTATTCCTATTCTCATTTTATCCCTGAACAATAAGTGGATCCTGTGCGGTCAGCGCATTGAAATGCGCATTGTGCCCGGGGCATATCTGCACTCTAATAATGAGCAGAGACGCTGCACCAGCCGTCTCTGCTGAATCATTACTCCCCAAATGCACCTTCGGGGCGTCAGATTACCTCAGCCGTGTAATGGAATACGAAGCAGACATGGGAATTTTTGCCTGATATCCGTCGACATTGAGCAGAAGTTCCCAGTCGATGGGGATGCTGTATTCGATGGGTTTGGCAAAGCGCGAGGCCACGTTGCGCTGGAATGCGGGAAGATCTGCGTAGACGTCCTTGGCTTCGGGTTCGGCGGTCAGCATTTCGAAGGTGGCTGAATTGCTGCCATCGTGAGCGACGATGCGCTGCCGCGAACTGATTTCGTAGCCGTAATTTTCTTCGTCGAGCCAGGTTTCGAGGGGGGTGCGTTCGATGGATGTCGAACTGAACACGGGCTGGCCTTCGAATGCGACAAAGAAAAATCCGAACGGCTGGGCATTGTATTTTGCACTGGGTTCGTAATAACGGAATTCGACGAGCAGATTTTCCGTGCGTTTTCGGAAGTCGGCGACTTCGTCGAACATGTCATAGACCGCAATATTCGTCGCATAGTGATTTGCGTAAGCCTGGCCTTTGACTTCGACCGGCGTGCCGTCTGCCACGACCGTACCTTTGGCAACCTGCTGGTGATACGTCAGAATGCTGTATTTGAAGACATTGCTGGGGTTGTTGCCGAAATAGACGACACCAGTGCCGGGTTTCCACGGATTGGCTGGAATATCGTATTCAAACGTTCCCTTATCGTAACTGCCTTTCAGGTGGAACATTCCGTTCTGCCACGAGAGCGAATAGTCGTCGAACTCCAGTGCCAGCGTATCTTTCCGGGCTTTCCACTGGCCATTTTTGAGGTTTTTGGAGAGCGAGTAGTTTTCGATCTGCTCGTCTTTATCGTCATATCGACGGACGTATCCGCGAATTTTGCCCTCGTTTTTGCTGAAGGCAAAATTCGAAATCTCAAATTTGACGCGGACTTCATAGGGTCTCGTATAGATGTAGAATTCCCATTTCTGTGAGTATCCGGACGAATCCGAGAGGATGGGCAGAATATCCTTCATCGAGAATTTGGTGCTGCCCTGGGTATAAATGGTCACGGCATCTTCGGGTAATTTGGTCAAATCCACCTGAGGTGCCTGTTCTGCCTCTGGTTCTTCTGTGGTTTCGGCGGCAGTCGAAGGCTGCCCGGCTGGCTCTTCAACGGGCTGGGCGGCAGATTGTGCGGCTTCCTGCGGCTGTGCCGGCGCTGGTGTTTCGGCTGATTTGCAGGCACTCATGCAAAATAAACTGGCTATTATTGCGACAAAAATGCATTGTTTCATGGTTTTCCTCTTCGAGGGAACGGCCCCTTATTCAGCCTTATGCCATAATAAATGGTTTTATAGAAGAAAATGCTTTTGGAAGGCACCGTCTATGGGCTTATAAAGCCCATACGACCGGTGCTGTGCCGCTATTGCATACGCGGCACAAAACGCTTTTATCCTATTACTCCGACCATGCCAAAATACCTTAAACTCATTCTCTTCCTGTTTATTGTTGCAGCACTTCTTGCCCTGAATCTGTGGGCATACGCTCGCTGGATCTGGATTCCGGATATCGATACGCTCGAATTCACAAATGCAGATCTGTATCGCTGGCTCAACCACATTCCTCTGGTCTCGCTCTCGTCTCCATCGGAACTCATACAGTACTGCGCATTCCATTTAAAATGGCTTGGTCTGCTCGCTTTCTGGCCGGTATTGCTGATTCCTGCGCGCCATTCCTTGTGCGATTTTCCAATCTGGCAGCGCATTCTGAGCGGCATACTGCGCGTCGCGCTTTTGGCCGCAATTACACTGGCGCTCGTCGATATTGAAAAGACCTCCGAAACGAGCCTGGTATCGGTCATCTACGTCGTGGATACGAGTGAATCCGTTCCCGACGAAATGCTTCAGGCTGCGCACGATACGATTGCGGAAGCCCTGAAATCACGCACGCCCGAAACCAATATTCAGGTCGTATCCTTTGCTGCCGAACCGCATGTCGTCGAACTCAATGCGGACGGAAGTCTGCCTGAATTCCGGCACGAAGGTGCCGGAAAGACGGACATCGAATCCGCGCTTCGCTTCAGTTATGCGCTCTTCCCCGAAAATCACGTCCGCAGGCTCGTCCTGCTCGGCGACGGCAATCAAACCCAGGGTGACGCCCTCTCTGAAGCGGCCCGTTCGCGTGCCCAGGATATCCGCATCGATGTAATGCATCTGGAGACCGGCAAACCTGCCCGCGAAATCATGATCAAGTCGCTCGACGTCCGCGAACGTGACAATCTGCGCGTCGGCAAACCCTTCGAACTCGTACTTGAGATTTCTTCGACGCATGAAACGACGGTCCACCTGGCTGTCGATAAAAATGATATGCGCGATCAGGCGCTTTCGCAGGATGTTGCGCTCACGGCGGGCGATAATTACGTCACGCTTTCGACAGAACCCGAAGCTCCGGGCGCACTCAGTATGCGGTTCGCACTGGATGATGTTCCGGCAGAGGATGATCGGTTCGCAGAAAACAATACCCTGCTCGATCAATTCATGGTCCAGGGCAAACCCAAAGTTCTCTACATCGAACAAAATGCTTCCAACGCCAGCTATCTTCAGCGGGCACTCGCCGGATATGGCGAATCACAGGGACAGAACTTTGATGTCGATGTGCGCCTGGGGACGGGGCTTCCGACTTCCATGAAGGAAATGCTGCGCTATTCTGCTGTGATCCTCGGCGACGTTCCTCGCCAGACTTCGACGGGGCGCACCAATGTGACCTCCGAAAACATGAATCTGATTCAGGATTACGTCAAACGTCAGGGCGGTGGCTTTATTGCCATCGGCGGCGATCAGGCGTTCGGCCCCGGCGGGTATGAAAATACCCCCGTCGAAAAGATCCTGCCCGTCGAATTTAAGAATGATACACCGCAAAAATCGCAGTCCTCGGCCATTGCCCTGCTCATCGATAAATCGGGATCCATGCGCGAGAGCCGAAATCTCGATATTGCCAAAGAAGCTGCCAAAGCCAGCGTCGCCGCACTCAAGGCTCAGGACCGCATTATCGTCATCGGATTCGATGATGCCCCATACATCGTCGTTCCCATGACGCGAGCCGTCAATCAATACAGCATCAACGACAAGATTTCGCGCATGCGTCCCAATGGCGGCACAAATATCCGCGACGCTCTCGAAATGACGTATCTCGAACTGGCAATGGTCTCGGCCAAAACAAAACATGTCATCCTTCTGACCGACGGACGAAGCCCCTACAATGGCATCGACGCACTCGTTCGCGAAATGGCCAAGGCCAAGATCACGGTTTCGACGGTTGCTCTGGCAAACGCCGATACGACGCTGTTGAGCCGCATTGCAAACCTCGGCAAGGGCCGCGCCTATATCGCCAAGGATTCGAGTTCAGTACCGAGAATATTTGTCGAAGAAACGAACCGCGTCGCCAATCAGGCTGTCGTCGAAACCCCCTTCAAACCCCAGGTGGCAAAATCCCACGATATGGTCAAAGGCGTCACGTTCCCGACGCTGCTCGGTTATGTCGGAACGAAACCCAAACCGGGAAGCCAGACGATTCTGACCGCACCGGGAGGTGCCCCCATTCTGGCGCACTGGTCGCTTGGAAGCGGTAAAACGACGGTATTTACGAGTGATGCCAAGAATCGATGGGCATCGGCCTGGATCAAACAATCCTCAAGTTTCGCAAAATTCTGGGCGCAGGTCGTTCGTTCAACGATGAAAACCGACGAAGAAATGCAGTTCGATATGATCGTCAAACGCGAAAACGACAGCGTCCGAATCATCGTCGATGCCGTTTCAGAAAACGATACCTTCATGAACGGACTGAGTATCGAAGCGGAAATCACCGAACCCAACGGCGAAAAGATGACCCTGAATCTGCCGCAAACCGCTCCCGGATATTACGAAAACACGTTTGTCATGCCGTTTTACGGAACCTATCAGGCTCGCGCGGAACTCAAACAACAGGAAAGCTCCGTCGGGTTCGCCCAAAAGACATTCTCGTTCCCCTATGCTCTGGAATATGCCAATCCCGAACCCAATTTCGAATTGCTCGATGCCATTGCGCAAACGACAAATGGAAAGATTAATCCGAAGTTTACCGAAACTGCAGATCCCGAAGGTGTAAAGATTCGATCTTTTACCCCCATCTTTTATTATTTCCTCTGGATCGCCCTCGGAATCCTTCTGTTTGATGTTTTCTTCCGGCGCGTCCGTATCGCCAGAAGATAATCGGGGCGAGAATCCCGCAAACAGTTTCGTCGTGGTTCTTTAAGGATAATTAACGAGCATGCCTGAATTTCGCTTTAATATTCTGACCCAGGAGTGGGTCATCATTGCCACAGAACGGGCCAAGCGCCCCATGGAATTTGCCCAGAGTGTTCCGAAAGCCATGCTCCCGAGGCTCGATCCGACGTGTCCGTTCTGCCCGGGAAATGAGCATCAGACTTCGGATGAAGTCGCCCGCCTGAGCTCCCCCTCGGGATCATGGCAGACGCGCGTCATTAAAAACAAATTCCCGGCACTGCACGATGATGTAACGCCCATTCAGACCGGCGATTTCTTTCAGCCCAAAATCGACGGCTTCGGCATTCACGAAGTTATCATCGATTCGCCCTTCCATGATCGCGGCATCACGGGTTTGTCCCTGCCAAACGTAGAGGATATTCTTCGGACATATCTTGAGCGATATCGGTTTCATGCCAGAGATGAACGCGTCAAACATATTATTATATTTAAAAACAATGGTGAAAAAGCCGGTTCCTCACTGATTCATCCGCATTCCCAGCTCATTGCGACGCCCATTATATCAGGCCAGATCCAGAATCGCCTGAATGTAACATACAATTATCGGGCGGAGCACCATCGCTGTATGATGTGCGATATGCTCCGCAAGGAGATAGAACAGGATCAGCGCATCATTTATAAAAATGACCACTTTGTTTCGTTTTTGCCATACGCAGCCCTTTCGAGCTTTCACACATGGATATTCCCGCTCGATCATCACGCTCAGTTTGGCAGCATGAATGATGATCATATCCCTGCATTGGCCGAAATACTCTACTACGTTCTCAAATCAC
>JAFRYG010000154.1 GCA_017441205.1 Pseudomonadota bacterium | reverse complement strand
TGTCCGCGGCCTATTGCACGGCAATACGGCCGCGTGTCCGGCTATTCGCAAGCGAATACGCCGGACAAAACCATAAGACGTGCCGCGACACGTCTCTGACAACGATTCATTACGAATTACAGACGTGTCACGACACGTCTCCAACAACGATTCATTACGAATTACGAATTACTACAGACGTGTCACGACACGTCTCTAACTACCATGCAAACGATCGCTCTCATACTCGCATACGACGGAACCCCATTTGCTGGATGGCAGCGCCAGAACAATCAGAGAACCATCCAGGGATGTCTTGAGGGCGCCGTATCGCAGATCAATCATGCGCCCACCGAAGTCCGAGCGGCGAGCCGCACCGATGCCGGTGTTCATGCCGAATGGCAGATCGCTGCATTCGATACGGAGCGCACTTACGAACCCGAACGATTCCGGATTGCCCTCAATGCACTTACGCCCCCCGAAATCACCATCCGTCATGCGTGTGCAGCTCCCGACGGCTTTCAGCCTCGCTTTGAAAGCCGCGGCAAGCACTATCGATATCTGCTCTGGCAAGGCAAATACCTCCCGCCGTTCCTAATCAACCGCGCAGCTCATGTTCGCCCGCTCGATATTCAGAATATGCAGAAAGCAGCTCAATATCTGCTCGGAGAACACGATTTTTCGGCCTTCCGGGCCATCGACTGTCAGGCAAAATCCCCCGTCCGGACGATTACAAAACTCGATATTACTTATGCCTCCAGTCCCTATATATATCCCTGTTTTGACGACCACTCCCTGATCCAGATCGACGTTGTGGGAACGGCATTTCTCAAACAGATGGTGCGCATTATCGCCGGCACGCTCGTCGATTTTGGGTTAGGCCGTGAACCCTCACAAATGCTCGAAATTCTCGAATCCCGGGCGCGCGTCAATGCCGGCGAGACGATGCCGGCAGCCGGACTCACGCTATTGCGGTCATTCAGCTCACTGGATGATATTATGAATCATCAGTTGCCGCAGGAAGATGTCTGCTGACAGTGATTATCTATGGCGTCCTTGAGTCTGGTCTGGAAAAAGCGATTTTTTTCGACGCCATAGCGTTCGCTGAGCACCCTGACGGCGGCCCCGTCAGGACAATTCTTCAGGCTCGAAATCGTCACAAAGCGAATCATGTCATTTTCGGATTCCAGGTAGGGCGCCAGAGCTGCAGGCGCCTGTTGCGGCGCAACTTTGGGATATGCCCGAATCGCCTGCATCAGCATCAGGGGATGCTTGACCTCCTCGGGATGGGCCAGGATCCATTCGAGCGTCTGAATGTTTTTGGGCGTATCGAAATAGGCCAGAGCTTCGACGGCCCGCATGCGCACCGAAAACAGAATCTGATCGTCCATGAGGATATCGTGCAGCAATGTCTCGGCATCCGGGCTCGTCGACAACAAATCCTCTTTTGAAGGAAAATCGCAGTGTGCATTGAGCAGCAGCACGATTTTTTCGCGATCATCGAACTCGCGGTTGACGATCGTGCGCATTCTCCGACGCCCCGGAGGCGGAGGCGGCTGCGAAGCATCATCCCCGCGCTGTACCTGGTCCGAAGCAGGCTTCGGTGGATCCGTTCTCTGTACGGTTTCCTGCGAAAATGCCGTCGGCATGAAAACGAACATTGCGATCACGAATGTCAGATATTTGATCGAACGCATCCGGATGAGTCCTGCAAAATATACCCAAAAATCCGCCGCGCGTATTGGCTTATGCCAATAGCGCCGGCGCAGGCGGTGTATTGCCGCAGGCAATAGCCGCCGCACACCACTACAAATTATAACGAATTAAACACCAGAGGTTTAATTTTATAATCCTCAAAGCACTTTTTATCCGAAACCATATATGGCACAAGCCGCTCAGCATAAGCAAATTCGCCGATTGCCTGCAGATACTGCAGCGTAATCTGATCCATCAGCGCTTCGGGATTGCCGTCTTCCGAAGCATTATCCTCAATCCACAGGCGCGTCAGTTCGTGAACAGCCGTCATGATCAGCGCTCTTCGCGGCAAAAACTTTTCGACATAAAGGACATAAGCCTCGACGCTGGGCAGCCCATAACCAAAGGGAATGCTGAAGCGCGGCACCTGCAAATCAGAAATATGGTGCCATCTGGTCACGCTCTGTTCCGTTGCCGTACGCAGATGAATCGTCTGCGCGAAGTGCATGTCGAACAGACGTTCGAGATTGCGCTGAACACCAGCCACGACTTCCATCATTTCCGCATACGTCGTCAGATGTGAATCGGCGCACTGCCGGCAGAATCTGTTGCTGCCGGTATTATCGAACGTGACGGGCAGTGCACAGCATTCACACCGGATTCCACTCTGTCCGAGGTCATCCACGTTCGGCGGATTCTTGGCATATTTCCTGACTTCTCCGAGGGGATTGTTCAGATGTCCGAGAGAAATCAGGTAGGCAATCGTCTCGTCGATCGCGAGGGCTTCGTCGTAATGATCATCGCCAAAGAGCAGGAAATTGCTGCTCTGGTAAGGCGTCTGCGGAATATTGGTACGAATGGAATCATCGTCGGGGAAATCCATTTTGGGAACGACATCCGTCACCGTCACGGGTTCCTCTTCGACGATCGGCGCCACAGGCTCAGGCGGTTTGATGCCAAACAGCGATTTAATGAATTCGATGATGCGCTGCCAGAGTGACTTTTTCTCCTCCACGACGGGTTCCGGATCAGGTTCCTCGACGGGTTCTTCCTCCACCTGAACTTCTTCTTCGGCTTTGGGCAAATCGGAGGGCGTTTCGAGCGTTTTCTGGTTGTGCCACATCAAAACATCACAAATGATGTCGAAATATCTTCCCAGATTGCGTTCGACAGAGCTGGTCAGACCCAAATCGATTTCACTGTCTTCGAGAATATATATATAATCATCCGGATCATCATCCTCACCATGCCGGACTTCAAAGTCATACATGGCATTTTTAAGATTATCGGGATGAACCTCCCTGAGCTGAGTCAGAGCGCTGATATATTGGTACGAATCCGGGTATGTGGTACGGAAGATTTCGTTGAGCAGCAGGCAAATTGTATATCGAATTGCTTCTGTGGCTTCGAAGAGACGAATTCTGAGGATATATTTATTTTGATAATGCCTGTCCGGAATACCATTGATGGTAATATATCTGGCATGCTTCATATCCTCGCAGGAATGCATTTCGAGATATCCGGGCGTCTGAACCTCGAAATCCCCGAATCCTCGCGTCATTTCGAGATGATTCATGGATCGCGAACTTGCCATACCGACATCCGGAGTCCAGGATTTCAGCTGAATTTTGCGAATCTGCCGATAATACAAACGTCCCGAAATATGATCTGCCGCACGGCGCAGAACGACACCATTCTGAGGCGTTATCGTCTGAATCTGATAATACTTTCCGGTATGGGTCATGAACTGACCGGGCAGGAATGACTGGAATACATGTCCGTACAGTCTGGTTCCAATAATACAATCGGAATCCGTTTCGTTTTCGGGAATGAAGTACGCCGGTTTGAGGCTCTCTGCCCACGTGCGCAGCACATCCTGATCGGCGAGTCTGTAAGTATCCGTATCCTGCTGAGGATCGTCGTGACTGACGAGGATTTCGAGCTTGTCGATATGACAATGCGTCTGAATCAATTCTTTTAATGAACCCAGCAATGAAGCATCCTCGCAGGGAATGTCCATCAGGGCAAATTCTTTCTTGATCAGGTGATCTGCAACCGGCCCGTGCGACATCATCATCAGAAGCTTGAGAGCCGCATTGCGCCGCGTCCGCGTAAAGGCGGGCATGAACGTCGGGATGGCCTTGGGATCATCTGCGAACATACTGACATTGGCGATCATATAATCGCGCAAAAAGTAGTTTTCGCTGATGACGTTGATAAATGCCTGACGTGTGGCCCGCGAAGAGAATACGCGTGTGATTTCAAAGAGGTTCTGGAACTCGTCCTCGATGGTCATATATATGGAGGGCGACTGAGCATCGTGCCAGAGATTGGTTTCAAAAAGGAAATTCTCGTTGAGAACATCCTGGCTGCATTCGAACCCGGAATAGGAACAGATTGGCTTAAAATACTGTCCATCGATCCATTTCATGTCGAGGACGGGGAATTTTTCGCAGCTGATCCAGGTGACGGGCTGAACCCGGTTTCTGAATGCCGTTACCCCGAGTTCGGTTCCCAGACCGAGATAATGGGAAATCGTCGGCAGTATGCGATAATGCATGGAAGGCCCTTCGGCTTTCCAGTACATGCGCGAAATACATCCCGTTCCGGAAAGGGTTGCCGTCACTTCGGTGATATTTGTTTTGAATACGTGCGAAAGGACGTCGACCAGGCCATCGCAGTTTCTGTCGCAAGTACAGAACGTCAGTTTTTTGTCGTCGGATTCGCAGCGATTGACGATGAGACTGAGTCCGAGCTGTCCTGCCGACAATATTCTGGATGGTTCGATGAGCAGGATAAAACCGACTTTGTTCAGGAATGATTCGCAGGCGAGCTGCAAATCCATGCGATAAATATCGCTGGCGCTGAGAATACCGATATCTGCCTCACAGGGAGCTGCCGTCAATATCTCGGTCTGCCATAAATAGCGCGTCCCCACGATGTCGTTTATCGCATTATCCAGCCAGGTTTTGACATCGTGTACGGCCGACTCGCGTCCGACGATGATGAGACATTTGTGAAAACTCATGATCTGATACAGCATGGGCAGCATCAGATAGCATGACAAATCGCGATAAAACGGCGTCGAAATCAGGACGCTCTGTCCCTGAAGCAGGCGCGTCGCACTAGCGATATAATTTTCGTTTAAGTCGCCTTCTATACAATTAAAATAGGCATCCGCCAGTTCCCGGATATGTTTTGGACAGGTGTTGTCCTGAATCATGACCGGAAGCGGTGCAAGTTCCGGGCTGCCCGGTGTATATTCATCGTACAGCAGGCGTTCAGGGAACTGTTTTCGCAGGATTTTGCGCAGAAAATCGAATTCCGAAACGGGAACTTCGCGCTTGGGTTCTTCTGGTTTTTCGACGATTTCCGGTCTTTCCGGCCCCGAAAGGAAGAACCAGGTCTCACCGAGAATCAGAATGCCGAAAGCAGGATAGAACGTCGCACCGAATACCGGCCATTCCGTAAATATCTGGGATAAAATAAAGATAATTGTCGATACGGCAAGCAGCGCAAGATAGAACCCGCCAAAGTAGTACCGATATTTATCGAACTGATTCTTAAGAACCCAGAGGTTCTCCTGTTTCTTCTCAGATTTTTTATCTTTCTTTTGGGATTTGTTCTTCTTGGCGGAATTATCTTTTGCAGAATCTGATTTATGATTGTCTTCCGAATTCTCCGCTTGTTGTTCTGACTCTGCATCCTCGGTTTTCGGCAGTTTTACCATTTCGTAAAACAGATAGGCGGTCTGTTCCATCAACTTATCATTTGCCCAGTATTTTTTTAAAAGCGGCAAAAGGATGGATTTGAGAATGAGGAATCCGAGTACGAAAACGGAATTTGTCACAAAGATGACAAAAGCATTGACGGTATTGGCATCTATCGGATCATTTGAAGCCAGGAATCTTCCTGCAATCCGCAGAACTTCGCTCTGAATATAGACCAGTCCAATCATCGCGGAAATGCAGTATATGACGGCGATTACAGGCATGATCACCTGTCGGGCCCTGATTTCCCTGGGCAGATTGACTTTTGCGACAGCCAAAATCAGGATAATAAACGGGATGCATCCCAGCACCGCATTGATAAACGCCTCTGAGTAACTCATGGACATGCCTCCCCGATGGCATCCAGCGTTTCTTCTTCGGCTATCTGCATCGCAACGATGAACGGATAGGGTGCAACCAACGTATCGCCGGTATTGTTGAGCATGATTTCGTCATCCTGACTTCCGGGAGCAAAATCATAAAAAGGATTTTCATCCGGTGCTACGCTGGCATCAAATCCCTGCTCTATTGATCCGACAGCAGCAGAAACCACTCGCCTGAGATGACATGATTTCAAATAATCCTCATCGCGTTTTCTCGTTTTGATAATACATTTTAAGTGGCGCTTGATCAGTTTTCGCTGTGTCGAATTATAATCATCGCCGACGAAAGCACCCGCCTGCAGGGCTTTGCCATACATGAGCGTATTGATATTCGTAAAATATTTTTCAAAATTATTCTTCGTTATATCGACAGGTTTCTGAATCGCATTCCTTGCCTGTTCAAATATATTGGCATTCAGCTTTTCCTGTTTTCCCTTATGAATCGGCAGTGCCAAACGCCCACCGATGGCGGTCATCGTCAATACAATGGCCGTCAGTCCGAGCGAATATAAAAATCCTCTCGTTCCCTGTTGCCATGCATCATACAAATACGAGAAGAAACCTACAGAAGCGAGCATGACAGCGACAACACCGGCAACGAGGAGACTAGCCTGATGTTCGTCATGACGATTATATTTATATAGTGCACGTGCGGCAGATTTCAATTCCTGAATCTGTTTTGAACGATCGTACAAATTCTTTGGACGACTCGAAAAGACCTTGAGTTCTACCTGTTCTACCTTTTCATTCAGGTACTCGAACTGATAGGGATCGAGATATTTGGTAATGCCTTCGGCATGTGCAGAAATACTGCGTTTGAGCTGTGCAGCCCCATCATCGATGGCACGTCTGGGATTGGCGGAATCCGTGGCCAGACTCTGATATTCGCGATTGATTTTATCCGATCCGGCCTGTGCCGCAGTTTCCTGAAAATCATCGAGTACATCGTAGGAAACGACGGCAATTTCATCCTTTTCGTTCGTTCGCAGAACGATGGGCATATCGGAATAAAATGCCAAATCCGATCGGTAACTGCTTTCGGGAATATTCTTGAGCTCTTCGTTCAAATAGGATTCCAGTTCCCCGAGATTGTCCAGATGATGATTGATAAATCCCTGAAATGCTTCTTCGGAAATATCGATTCCCAGCTGATACAATCGATTCGGCTTCAGGGCTTCCGACGGAATTTCATTCATCCCGAGCGTCAGAATCGACAGGCAAAACTGAAGCAAGTCCTGCGAAAACCAGGCACTTCCCTGACGGGCAAAATCAAAGACAAGAAACCGGCAAATCTCCGGATAATGATTATATTTCCAGTCCTGATGACGCGCCTGAGCCGTACGAAGTTCCATGCTCGTTATACTCAGCGATCGTTCATCACTCTTCGAACGCGTCCCGACGAGAAAGATTTCCTCAGGTCTGTCACAAATAAAATCATATTGAACACAAAGCTTCTGATATTGATCCAAAGCCTCGGGATCCTGAGGTTTTTCGACGACACGCCGTTTTACATCGTCATAATTCTGATGAATATACCGACTTCGTTCAGGCGTTATTTCGTCCTCCATGCAGCAAACCGTCTGCTGGGTTTCATCATCAAAGTAGGATATTTCGTTTGTAAATATTTTGGGCAACTCCGGATATCCGGCCAAAATATGAGTCAGCCGAATCAGAGGCACACGGCTCTCGTGCGGACGTGAATCGCGATCGATTTGTGAATAATCAAATGGATTATCGCGATCGGGAACGAATCCGGCCTGATAATTCCGAATGGATTCGGTATTGAGAATCACCGCACGCCAGTGTTTTTTATTCCGAATGATTTCATACAATCCCGGGCATGCTTCGGGAACTGTGCATCCCGCTGGATTCCATTCACAGAAAGCGAGCATATTCCGCCGCAAAAACGGCTGAAACAAATACTGATGCTCCTTCAGTAAATTCGAAGTGTTGCTGTCTGTGAATATGACTGTAAACAAAACGACGATACTCTGCAGAATCTGTTGTTCGATGATATTCAATAAAAAAAGCAGCGACGCCCTCTTCCCGTTCGAAAAGAGGGCGCCGGCTCAGTGATAAAACTTATCCCTTAGCCCACCAGCCAAGTTCTTTGGCGGAATTCCTGATTTTGCCCTTGATTTCGCCCTGCTCAATAGATTCCTTGTCGAGCATCGTAAACAAAGCGGCGAGCAGCTTTTCGATATATCGTTCACAATTCTGATAGATATTGGCATGAGCTGCAAATCTCTGGAACTGGCTGTCGACGAAATCACCAAAGATATCGGCGAGTTCTTCTTTCGGAGCCATGCGTGTAATGTATTCCCAAACCGTATCCAGAAGTGCCTGAAGGACTTCGATGCCGGTGTTTTCATCAAATGATGCCGACGGTGTCGAGAGCTTAATCAGTGCCGAAAGATCAAAGATAGTTGCATTCGGAATATCGAAATAGGCTACTTCGCGACCGTCGACTTTCTCAAATTCCGTAATGCGGATGGCACTGGCCTCAGGATCCTGCGGATTAAAGCGGTTATACAGATAGCTTCTGTTGAAGACCAGACGCGACGTTGCATTGATTTCGCGGCGCGTTTCGATATCGACCTGAGCCAGAATATCCGTCACAAACACCGGATTGGCGGTCAGAGCATCCAGAACTTCGTAATACATATCGCAGGGCGTTCCATTCGAAACGACGAGTTCCGCCGACTCTTTCCCCGGCAGATCCAGCGTATAGACGTGTTTGTTGCGCCCGGTCGGTACAAAATTGAACCACTGATATACAAATCCAAACAGGAATGCCCTGTAGATCTGATTGAATTGTTTGTTTTGATAATCCTCATCGAGATCCGGCATATTTGTAATGATATGCCAGTTGCGATCGATATGCGGCGTAATGATCAGAGAATCCATCGATCGCGGCGTAATCTTGTTGACGGTTTCGTAATATGCCCTGAAATATGCGCCCGATCCCTGAAGCCCTCTGTCGCCGGGAGCAAATTTCGAAAGCTGATTTGCTCTCATGCAATAAATTGCCTGATAAAAATCGATCCTGCGCACGCTCATATCTTCGCTCGGCTGTGCATCGAGCAGAGCGGTCTTTATCATCTGGGAGTGCGGTGAATCATCTTTGGGGATGATATCGGGATTGCATGAACACAATTCAATCGGCTTGAATTCCGCGCCCATGACGCGCTCAATAAACGGCTCGGCAAGTGCTTTGGCCGTATTGATGGCGCGCTGGACCGGCGTATCCCCCATGCCGCCGAGCGAAGCCCCGAGTTCATCCTCACGCTCAATGGCCTCAATGATATCCATATTGATCCAGCTTGCATCCCTGAGTTCATCCTGGAAATGCCCGATGATGCCATCGTAGAAAATGGAATCGAAATCGGAATTCGTCACGTTCTCTTCATTGTTCCCCGGATGATTGGCCTGTGTCAGAGCATACTTGCGGACTTTGAGATAGACGTTTTCGGCCAGATCCGAATCGACGGCAATAAATGATGTATTGCCGGGCATCATTTCGGCCAGCTTGTTCAGGCACTTTTCGGATGCACATACGTAGTGGACGGTGCTTCCCTTGGACGAATCGTATCTCTTAACGATATCGGCCAGTTTTTGTTTAATGCTGTTGAGCTGAATATCGAACGAATCGAAGAATGCCTCATAACCCTTGATCATGCTCTGAACGTATTCAATACCCGCTTCGAGTACATCGGCGAGGATGCGTTTCGAACGATAGATTTCGACGTTTTCCATATAGGTCGAGAAATCATCCAGAATGTCTTTCTGATCCGCCGAAAGCTCACCCTTGAGTTTGAATTTGACCTTATCGATGAGGCTCTGATTCTTCGCACGTTCCTTCAAATCATGCACTGTCTCGACTCTTTCGGTTTCATCCAGGTCAAATATATTGCCCTCGCCCTCGCGCAGCTCTTTGAGTCTATTTTCTGCATCGCGATACTCTTTTTCGACATCATCCTTATCGAATTTCATCGTTTCGAGCAGTTTGTACAGGAAATAACGGACAGCATTGGGTGAAATGAAATTCCCGTCGTTGTCGCGCATATAGGTTTCGAGCGTCTGCGAAGCCTTTGTGCGCGTCACATTTTCGGACTGTGTATCGAAAATCGTCAGAGCTGTACTTCTGGATTTTTCCCTGCAGAACTGAATAACGGCATTTCGATAGGATTCCATCTGCTTGAGATATGTATTCTCAATATCGCGATAGACATCCTTGGATGTCTGAATCTTCTTGATGGCATGATGGGCTTCGTCGCGCAATGAATTCAGCCCCGGATCGTTGCTGCACGACAGCACGCACTGATTCAGTCCCTCGATGAAATCTTCCCAGCGACCAGTCGTCTGACCGCCCTGTTCATTGTGGTTGTAGCACTGCCGGACGATTTCAGCCGCAAACGGATGGCCGCTGTTGGCGAGGTTTTCGACGGAATTGATATATTCCTTCTGGCGGTTGTCGTCCGCAACCAGGCCGCCGCGATTGCGGATGTCTGCGGATTTTTTCTGCAGCATACGGAACTGTTCATCAAACGTCAGCCATTGTTTCGAAACGCAGACCAATGCCTGCCGCATGGCGATGTAATCGCGGATATCTTCATACGGATAGATCAGCGAGGAACATCCGGCACCTGCATAACGATTGCGGCCGCGCCCGGCAATCAGGGGACGGACCTTATTGTCTTCGTTCGAATTGCTCTTCGAGCTCGTCGCACCGACTGCCTGCGCATAAATACAATTGGCGGCATGATCCAGGTACTGATTGTGATTGCTCAGCGAAAGGCGGCTCGTATTCTGACCGTCATACAGGAAGCAGAAATTGTAGGGCAGAACATTGTATTCTTCGTATCCGTCAGCACCTTCGCGCGGAATTTCCAGCTTAACAGAACCGCGTTTGCTGTATCTTTCGGGCAAAAATCCTTCGCCCTTCATCATGAATGCATCCAGTTCGCGCAGGGTTGCATACGCATTGCAGCGCAATGCATTCTGCTCGCGCTGCTCGCGGATCACATCATAAAACACCTCGGGCAGCAGGAAAAATCCGCGCATAATCACGTCTTTTGCACGGAATGATTTTTCAAGATAATTGCGGATATACAATCCCACCGGCAGCAGAAGTCCGGACCCTGTGCCGCCGCAAAGCGAACTCACGACGGTCACGCGGAGTGCCTGATCGGTATGATTCTTATTGAGCTTATAGAGACTCTCGATCGCCTGCTGCAACGGACGAAGCTTGCCCTCACGAACCGACATATCAAACGCAAGGCGCGAAATGGCACGCACCTGACCCGCACCTTCAGTCAGCGGTTTGTTGTTCAATATGACATTGTTCGGGAACCAGGTTTCGCTTGCATGCGTATCGCTCGCCAAAAACTCGCCGACCGTCCGTCCCTGCGATGTCTGAACGACATGCACAAAGGGATACTCTTTTTCGATTTTTCTCAGATCATTGATGTCAGTATCAAAAATAGCAAAAGCAATATGTTCCCTGTCTTTCTCCGTTACTTTGGATGCAACTCGGGCAATGATTCTCGAACCTGTGCCGCCAAGACCGACAAAAAGAGTGGGTGCTGAATTCATACCGGACATTTTTCTCTCCTATTGCTTTTCTTTAAGTGAAAGCTGGCAAGTATAATCGTAGTTCTGGTCATAACTGGTCCGCTTGAGTTTCCAGTTATACCGAACGCGTTGTTTTCGTTTAAGACTGGGATCGATATCCTCAAAATCATTCGCATTGAGCAATTCCATGCCATCCGCACCGGCCCGTACTTCGGCATTCGGGAACTGTTCATTGAATTCTATCGTTGCGGTCTGCTTCTTTACAAAAGGCCACGGGCCAATTACCGAACCAAAATGCCGGTGATACGAACCGTATTCCGTCTCGTGCGGCGCGACCCGGTTGCGCTTGCCCACGCGCGTAGGCTCTGAATTGATCGTGATATACAGCTTTTTGGGCAGCCGTTTTTTCTGCGGCCCATACCCGATCAAAAACAGCAGAACCAAAATAAACATCGACGTAATCAGGGGATGCTGACGAATCCACTCCAGAACGCGTTCCCAGAGTTTAATATCATCCTGAACGGCAATCGTCTGTTTCATCGACCCCGTTGCTCGCGAATCCCCTATCGCAAAATTGCCTGCAATGCCGATTTCAAAAGAGGCTACTCCGGATTCTGTCTGCATCGCAGACTCCGGCGAAATCGAAGGATAAATCCGGAAAGTCCCCGGTTTATCCCCTTTCTCGACGCGAAATTCCCCCAGAACGATCGGCGGAACTTCTTTTTCATTTTCGACATCCCCAAGGATCTGACGCACTTTGGGAACCGCCATGGCATTCCATTGATCCTGGGTCAGTTCCTTCAGACCGTCGGCAGAATTCATCTGAACCGATACGATCAGCGGTTCGTCTCCGTTGCCAAATCCTCCGGACGTCAGATGATAAGTCGGAGACTCGACGATCTGCCACGCCAGTTCATTCGTAAAATATATCGTATAATTCAGCGGATCCGGATGAACCGTATTGTACTCCAGGAATCTGGCCATTACATCGACCGACAGCTCTCCGTCCCGAATCGATATGGTATCACCGGATTTGACCGTCTGTTCCAGCTTTGAACCATCCGTCAGCGTGTTGACGATCGTCGCGGTATAATCCACATTCCCCAAAAGGGACGTATCCTCGACCCTGGAATTGTCTGCCGGATTGGTAAAGCCGAATTCGATTTTATAGGTACCGTTGACGAGCTTCTCATCCTTCGTGACCTCGAGTCCGATTTCATCATACAAATAGGGAGAAATCGAAACATTCGGCTTGTAGTAGACCTCAATATTATCGGCCCCGCTGATCGCAAGCTGGTAATCGCCCGGATTGAAAGATCCGTCAAAGGTTGCCACCTGTCCGCTCAATCCCCTGTTGATGATCACGTTTTCGGGATGCGGCAGATTGCTCGCCGCGAGCTCGGAATACGAAGCATGGACGTTGGATTTTGCAGAAAACTGCGTTCCGTCTGATGCCGTCAGGGCACCGATCTGTACATCATTCCCCTGCGCAAACACGATGAGCTGACTCATCGGGATGCCAAAGGAAATCCTGTCGCCCTTGATTTCCGGCAATGCATTGCGCTGAAAAATACGGTTGCAGATGCCCGTCAGCTTGCCGCGAATCGCATCGCTCGTCTGCGCATGTTCAAAATATACGCCGCGTTCCGGATCGGCATCTATCCCCGACACATGCGCCCCCATCGCCAGCATAATCACTTTGGTATGCGGATCTGCGGCGACCTGATAATAGTATTTTTCAACCTCATCTTTGGATATATTGTCGAATTCACCATCCGTCAGAATCACGAGCCAGTTCTCATCCGACTGCACATGGACGAAATCGCTGCCGGCTCTTTTGACTGCCGCAAACGGCGTATTCGAAAACGCAGTGACCTTCTGGTGAACCTTCTCGACATTCGCTTTGACCATTCCGGGATCGCTGGTGCCCTTGATCGTCATCGGCTCCCCTGTCCTGCCCTGATCATAGTCGCTCATGTAGTAAATGCGCAGCGTATCCTTGTCCCCGAGCATCGCTGCCACAACTTCCATCGCGTACTTCGCCTGACACCAGGTATCGACATAAACACCGTCTTCATCTTTGATCATGCTGCCGGAATCATCATAAACCAGATGTATCGTTCGGCTTGGAACCACATTCTCGGCCAGAGCTTCGAACATCAGTCCCGGACACAGCATCAGAAATGCCAAAATGATAATTCTCAAAAATGAATTGGTCATACCGGAAATATTAAACAAATACTGCCTTCTCTTTTTGTGCGGCGGCTATCTGCGATACGCCGCCTTCTGACCTGCGCTCTTCGCCTTTACGGCTCAATACGCGCAGGTGCCTGCGGCTGGATATTCATCCAATCTATCATAATGTTCCGTCGCATTAAAACAAATTCCAAACCACAAATCAGCAATGCTAACGGGCAGGCCGCACACGACGCTCAAACCAGACTCGCATCTGGTCCATCTTCTGGCGCTCCGAAGCAGACGCCTTTCGCGAACAGGTTTTGTATTCATCTGAATCTTCCGGTGCCCCCCAACGGATTTCGTTGCAGTCCGCCGGATGATAGGCCATCTCAAGTGCCTCCGATCGTCTGGTCAGCTCCAGAAGCGAAATGGTCACGGGTTCTCCTGCGGAATTTTGATAGCTCACATGTTCCCGTTCGAGCAAATCCGCAATTCTCTGCCGCGCGCGTTCCACTTCCGCATCTGTCTGCGTTTTGTCGTTCAGATGATAGCGTACGGCATTGCGCTCGATCTGTGCCGGAAATCCCAGAACCGCATCGATGGCTATCAGCAGGCGCATATCCCTCGAAGGCGTCGCAAAATCCTCCCAGGGACCGACGGTTTCGAAAACGGAATAACCGTTCGGCATTATCATGTCCGAACTGCCATGCTGACGGATGTAGTCATCCCCGTTCTGGACGCTCAGCACGCGTTTTTCAGCCGATTCCCGAAGCGCATTCACGAGTTCATCGATGCTCTCTTCGATTCCCAGTGGCTTGGGATGAATCGCTGCTTCGACGCGATCATAAAAGACATCCTGCGATATTCCAGACTGTTCCGTACTGTAGGGAACAAAGCCCGATTCTTCAGTAAGCTCCGAATTCAAAAGCTGCGCGCCGTTGCGAATCGGTCTGAACGCCTTGAATCCGGCACCGACATTTTTTATTTCCGGCGTAAACAAAAAATTCCCGCGCCAGAACCGCTTGCGCGTAATCGTGCCATCCGGCTGCGCGTCGACAGCCATGAGCGATCCCGGGGCTTCCGGCGTATCCGGCGTATAATGCGCAATCACCAGCAAATGCCCATAGGGATCGGCATACGTCGTCCCGGGACGCAAAGCATCCCGCGTCAATGGTACCGGATAAAAATCCGTATTGTCATCGCTCAGAGCCGTACGCGCATTTCCCGAATGGACCCGGAAATTGCCGACATTATTGGCAAAACTGTTAAATCGTCTGGCCGACGTTCCATCGTAATGCGCCTCGTGCTCAAAATAGGGTTCACCGCATTTCGGCGCCCCCTTGTTCGTCCCCCGGCTGCATTTGCGCACCGCCATCGGAAGTCCTCGCTTCCACGCAAAATAGGTTCTCAGCATGTAGGGAAGATCGGCACAGTCAGGCCCCAGTTTCAGCTGTTCCTCTTCATTCTGCCCAAGTGAGTTGAACAAAATGTTGTGCTTCGAATCCCGGAGTACATCCCCAAGATTCGTCCACGTTTTATCCGGCTCATCCGGATAGTCGAACAGACGTTCCACAAACACGGAATAAAGCAGCTCCTCCTGGGGCGTCCAGTCGTGCGTCGATTTCCACGCCAGATTCGAGGAATCATTATCCCTGCGGGTAATATCCGAAAGCACCGATATATGCGTGATGCGATCCAAAAAACTCGTTCTCTGCGTATTCTCTCCGAGCGTCAGATCGCTCAGGGTCACCCTGTCGACATGCATCAGGGTTTCAGGTTCAGAACCGTCAGAATTCACGGTATTTTCGGGACACGCCTCAAGATACTCCGAAAACGAATGAAAAACGATTGGATCTCCGGACTCCGATTTTCCCAGATAAGCCATGATGTGCCCCGGAAAATGCAGCAGCACGATGCCCGTTTTGGCGGCATCATCGATCTTCTTTAACTTATCCTCCCGGCCCATTCCCTGAACCTTGATATAATAACTCGTCTGTACCGCCTGTTCCTTGCTGTTTCGTGGCAGCCAAAGATGGAACGACCGAGCCGTATCCAGAATGAGCCTGGAACAGTCGCGCCATCCGCCATGACCTCCCCAGCCATAGGGATCTCCCAAAAACAAAAACAGCGTCCGAACCCATTCTTCCCGCGTCAAAGCCCGGTGCGTATCGATGATGCCATCTATTTTTTTGGCCGGATAGGTCTTAAATCCATCAGCGGAAGCGATCTGGACCTCCGACGGCGTCCCTGCCAAAAAAGCCCCTTTGGGAATGTGAATCCCATCGATATCCAGTGCTTTTTGCGCAAACCATCTGCCATCCCGATCGCCCTTCCAGGCGTTGTCCGCAAGTTTCAGGCTCAGTCTGACGTCGGGACCGATCCACCCCCACATGTCCCGCGTGCGCACGAACCGCATGCCGCTGCCGGAATGCGTAAATATAACTTCGATTCGGGACTGCGCCCTCCCCAGTGAACAATTGTTGCGGCTGAAACGGACCTCTCCGTCCGTCGCCTTGATATAGGGTCGATTATGAGGGCCGCACAGAATGATCGCATCATCGATCAGAACGTACTGCGCCAGTTCTGATTCATTATATGAAGACTTAAACTCGCTCAGCACAGCATCAAAATCATCCATATTCGGCAGGCTTCCGTCTTCAAGCACGATCTCGCCGTCCTCAAATTTCCTGCGATACGAATCCAGTCGCGCCTCCATATTCTTTATGAGTTCATCCCTGTCGACCGGGACGTCCAGATCACTCATGCGCGAATAAAATCTGGCATTCTGGCTTTCGATCGCCGATTTGGACATGACGACCTTCCTGCTTCCGGACCAGGCACCGGCATCCAGCATCTTTTCAGTAATTCCGGGCAGCAAATCTGGTGCATCCTTATCTTTGGGACAGGCCGGATCCCGAGCCGGAGCAGGTTCTGGTTCCTCCTGCACCGATGCTGCGGATTCCTGAGCTGCGACGGGAGCCGTTTCGACCGGTGCCTCCGTCACCGGAGGCGCCGCACGGCATCCACTCAAAAACACTAATAAAAGCAAAGCTGGATGAATTCGCGTCATTGGCTGTATCAAACCTATAGGAACAGGTAATAAAGCATCACTTATCTGTCAGGGAACAGAGCCAATCGTTTTCCCATATCAGCCACTTCATTCTATCATGCTTCTCAGTCATTGAGGAATTTCGGATATCGGGGCATTGCGGGGGGGCCGAGACTCGCACCGTCCGGTGGACGGTGCGAGTCGCAGAGCCCAGTGAGCAACGGCCAGGCACGAGCCGGAGCGCCGACAGGCGCGAGAGGCGAAGTGAATGGCCCTTTGCGAACTGAGGCGAGTTGTTTGGATTCGGTGTTCGAACAACGGTGCGAGTCGCAGAGCCCAGTGAGCAACGGCCAGGCACGAGCCGGAGCGCCGACCGGCGCGAGAGGCGAAGTGAATG